>JAGCZE010000279.1 GCA_017960415.1 Lachnospiraceae bacterium | reverse complement strand
TACCAGTCGGAAAGGTTTTTCTGGGAATTCTGCAGGTCGCCTGTCTTCTTTGCAATACTGAAAGGATCTTCGAGCATTCCCGCGATCTGTGCCCTGATAGTCAGGAAGTTATTGGCGATGGCAGGTGTCTTCTCAGACATTCCCTTCACATAATTGTATTTGTATTCCATGCTTCCGAGAAGATATTCCATCTGTTCCTGCATATCCGGAATCTTCTCGAAGAACTTGTAATCATAGTTGGGGTCGGGTGAACTGCCAGCGATCAGGTTGATATCGAGCAGCATGTCCGAAAGGACTATGATATCTTCCTGAATGGAGGTCAGCACATCTCCGAGCTCGCCCATCTTGGCCGTCATGGTCAGGGTGTGGCGTCCCTTGGTCAGATAGAACTCAAAGGGATCGTTATTACTGTCGGCAAGCGTACGCAGACGCCATTTTGTATCGTATTCGAACTTGTATTCCATAAGTTCCGCAAAGGGAACCTCACCGTCGATAGCAATCTGTCTGTAGGAAGGAAGACCGTCGTTCCACTGCTGCTTCACATACAGGCCGATCTTGTAAAGGCCGTCGGCTTCTACGTCAAATTCCCATGTAATGCTCTGGTTGCCTTTTCTCCAGCGGTAACCGCCCATTACATTGAGCTTACGGGTTACGTCCGACTGCGGTACAACAAAGGGATCACCGTCATTTTCGCGACGAAGTGTGGGATCGTTCTTCTCGATGGCGGTCAGCTCAGCCTGGAAGTTGATAGTGGAAGCATTGGCTTCCTTATAGCCTTTCGAAGCATACTCTGCTTTCACTTCGGCATAGCTTCTGACTTCCTTCGGAGCGCTCAGTCTGAGGCCCGAAATATACATACCGGTCTTCATTGTGACCAGACGGATCGTATGGCTGCCTGCACTGAGCTTTACGGTGAAATCTTCAGAAGTAATACCCGAGGTATCCTTAAGACCTGTGGTCCTCCAGCCGTCGATAGTGATCTGCTTCGGTCTCGTCTCGTCTCCGATGCTGTTCAGAACCGGCTCACCCTCATCCTTAAAGAAACGTGAAAACTCAATGCTTCCGGCTTCGGTGAAGGGATACTCGCCGTCGATATACAGCGCGCGTTTCGCGGAATCCGAACTGCCCGTCGACAGATAATAATCAAACTCTATGCCGTATACAGCAGTCTCGGGTACATTTACATCAAATTCGAAATACTCGCTGTCGCCTGAGGAGAAAAATGAATCCTTCTGTTCAAATGCCGCAACCGATACCTGTCCGTTTTCGTCCCTGATGCCGGCAAGGTCAACTTCGATGTCGGCTGAAGCATTGGGAGTACCGTCATAGGATTTCTTCGTATCCTTATAGCTGAACACGTTCTCACCTGCGCCGTATTTCCACTCTACCGGCACACCCTCGAATCCCACGTACTTATCCTTCAGCTTCGCACCTGTGGCCGCAAGGATCGCCGTATACGGTTCAAGGCTCAGGATCACCATTACGATCGCCAGCATCAGTGCTACGACCGTAAACATGTTTCTTTTTGCTCTTCCCCTGATCATAAATGCCTCCGTATTTGTACACAATGTTGCAAGTATATTTGATACCTGACGGGTTAGTTGTTTATATTTCTTACAGGTTCGGAATTATCCCCGAAAAAATGTATATGTTTCCAAGGACAATCCCTCAGTTTATTGTGTATTATATACAAAGAAAAAGGCTGTGTCTTTTCAGCCTTTTATAAAATGTATGCAAAAACGACCACATTTAAAAATCGTGATACGAACAAAAAAATCCCCCTTAAAATCCGGGACGGGGCAGATGTTGACTGAGCGAAACAACTGTAATGCAATCTGGTCGTTGAAAATATCTTTTTTCGGGAATATAATAAATAGGTCAAAAAAAATCTGCAATGAGAGGACAGTTATGTTTTATCTGATCAGGGAAACTCTTACTCCGATCAATGAGACGGAGTGGATAAAATTGGTTACAAACCGCGAAACAGCGCGGAATACAGATGCAGCACCGGCATCGGCTCCGGAGCAGTATGTGGCGGTCCTTACCATGGACGAATGGAGGGAACGCAGGGAAGTGTTCAATATGGGGATCGATATGGAGCCTGATATCAGTGAGATATTTACGACCAAAGCGGTGGTCAATTACGATTCGCTGACGGGTTCGTTTTCCATCCCGGACAGGAAGGACCTTTCGGGTGAGGACAGCAAGTTTTCGTTCGCTCTCGATGAGAAGGGGATCGTTTTTATAGATGATACAGGCGTAGCGGCACGGCTGATCACCAATATCCGCCAGACCAAGCGCTGGAAGCTGCCTAGCCTTGAGCGGTTTATTTACGATTTTCTGGACCAGATAGTGAAAGATGACTTACGGATCATGGAGAAATACGAGGATGAACTCGACGCGATGGAACAGGCTATCCTGAACAATAATGCAGAGGATCTTCCTTCGGGGCGTTTGAACGATATGCGAAATGATATTCGTTACCTGCAGATCCATTATGAGCAGCTGATCGATCTCGGTCAGGAGCTGGAGGAAAATGAGAATAATTTCTTCCAGTCCGATAATCTGAGATATTTCAGGTCATTCCTGAACCGTATGGCGCGGCTTCACGACGCATCCACATCCCTGCGGGACTATACAATGCAGATACGCGATTTTCACAAGTCCCAGCTGGATGTCAAACAGAACCGGATCATGACGGTTCTGACTGTCGTTACAACAATCTTCATGCCTCTGACGCTGATCGTAGGCTGGTACGGGATGAATTTTAAATATATGCCGGAACTGGAGTCGGAATGGGGGTATCCGGTCGTGATCGCAGTGAGCGTGGTGATCATAATCGGGAGCCTGCTGTTCTTCAAAAAAAAGAAGTGGTTGTAGAAAAATTGTAATACCCGGGATATTCCGGGGGGCGTTCCCGGCCTTTGGTACCCGCACAAACGGCTTCCGCGCATAGCACTTCTAACTCGTTTTTCAAAAGCACAACCGTTTCCAAAAATCGCTAAACTCGCCTTCGGCTCAAACAGTAGCGATTTTTGCAAATGTGCTTTTTCAAAACGACTAAGAAGTTCTAAATGCTTGTGCAGATTGTTTGTGCGGGTACTCAAAGGCTGAGAACGCCGGATGGCAATTTAAGTAAAGATAGACAAACCGATTCCTTTTCTGCATGAGGTTAGAATTATGTTAATTCGCAGTATTAGAATATTAATAGTTTCTATATTGGCAATTTGTTTAATAGGGTGCACTTCTGATGTCTCTACGGGTTCTACATCTGACGGAGCGACGGATACCGGGGCAGATACTGCTTCGGATATGGATAAGAGTACCGATGCAGACCGTGATCCGATTTCCGGTGACAGCGAGAAGCCGTCGGATGGTTCCTCAGATTCCGAACGTATCGGTGCGGGGATTCTGCGTGACAGTACTTATACTGTCAGGTTTGACATTGACAAAGGTGAGTATTGTCCGGCGGAGACTCTTACCACGAGAGCGCTTACAGCGGTCAGGACCGACGAAGGAACTCTTGTCACATGGAGGAGCTTCGGTTTTAACGGGAAGATGTATTATCAGCTGGAAAAGAACGGAAAGCTTATTTACGAAGGCGAGCTTACAAGTTTTCTCGATCATGACGATTTTGACGAAAATGCGGTTTATACGCTAAAATATCCGGTTAATGAAATAACGAATGAGGGTTCATTTCTAAATACGGCTGAAAGAACTGGTTCGGACTATATAGAAACCGAGAGACAAAGAGCCGATGCCGACAATGCGGCCGGAAGGGAACAGGCAGGCTGGACGTCAGGCAATTTTGCCGCAGAAACTGCAAAAGTACAAGCCAATCCTTATTATGAATTCGAGCTGCAGGTTCCGCCGGATACAAAGCTGCCGAATAATCATTTTTCGAAGCATACTGTCAACGATATGTCCGTGGGCGACTTAGACGGTGACGGCGAGCTAGAGCTGGTCGTAAAATGGTATCCCGAGGACGCGCAGGACAATTCCAAGGACGGATGGACCGGTACCACGATACTCGACGGATACAAGCTGGATTACAACAGCTGTACGGCAACACTGATGTGGCGCATAGATCTGGGCATCAATATCAGGTCGGGCGCTCATTATACGCAGTTCCAGGTCTGGGACTATGACGGTGACGGATGCGCAGAGATCATTTGCCAGACTGCGGACGGTACGACCACATACAATGGAAAGCTTGAAGAGACCGAACATGTGGGAAATGCCAGCATGTCGACTCTTGATTCTTCTCTGACCCGCAAGAAACAGGATTATGATTACCGCGAGACTGTGAACGGCATGGGAAGGATCCTTTCGGGTCCTGAATATCTGACGGCATTCAGCGGTAAAACAGGTGAGATCATCGATACCGTCGACTATGTTCCGGCACGCGGAACGAAAGAGGATCCCAAAGACATCAGTTCCTGGGGCGATACCTACGGCAACCGTTCGGACAGATTCCTGGCCTGCACCGCTTATATTGATGAAGGAAGTCCTGCTGCCGTTTTTTGCCGCGGTTATTATGCAAGAACAACGATTGCGGCTTGGAAGCTGACCGGCGGGAAGCTGCAGCTCGCCTGGTACTTCGACGCACCAAGCGATTCGCCTTATGCCGGACAGGGCAATCACGGCCTTTCGGTCAATGACGTGGACGGCGACGGTTTCGATGAGATCATCTATGGCTCCATGATCATGGATAATGACGGATCGGTCTTGAATCTGACAGGTCTCGGACACGGCGATGCGATGCATGTGAGCGACTGGAATTATGACGGCAAGCTTGAAGTATTCGGTGTTCACGAGGTTGGTTCAATGCCGTATCAGATAGAGCTTCATGACGCGCTGACAGGTGAGGTTCTCTGGGGCGTGCAGACAGGCAAAGACACCGGCCGCGGCATGGCGGCGGATATCGACCCGCGTTACGAAGGCGCGGAAATGTGGGCTGCTGCCAATTCCAACACATTTGACTGCAACGGAAATATCATTTATAAAGATAAGAAGCCTTCGGTGAATTTTTCGATCTACTGGGATGACGACCTG
>JAGCZE010000026.1 GCA_017960415.1 Lachnospiraceae bacterium | reverse complement strand
TCTGAGCGGTCTCATCCCTGTTTTCGTTGCAATCTGGATGGAGAAGGAAGCCCTGATTTATCTGCTCTTCGCGATATTCTTCGGAGGTGTGGGCTTCGCGATGATGGTAGTGCCTTACTTCACCCTTACCGAGAAGACCGCGGCAGCCTGGAGAAAGGAAGCTCCGGTTGCTATGAACTTCAAGGCTATCATGCTCAACAGACCGATGTGGTGCCTGATCTTCTCACAGATCGTTGATTCCGTAAGACAGGTCTGCTACTCGGGACTCGCATACTTCTATCTCGAGACTTTAGGCTCGTTCTGGATGGCTTCGGTTGCGGGCACGATCTCCGCGACGCTTTCGTATCTCGGTATCGCGGCGGTGCCTTTCATAGGCAATAAGCTCTCCTCGCGAGACATCATCATGTACGGTTATTTCTGGACCGGACTGCTTTATATACTGTTCATCATCGTTGGCTATAATTCACTGATCGTTGTAGCCCTGATCGTAGGCTTTGCGGGACTTCCGAACGGCGCGATGAGTTCTTCGAGAAACATTCTGCTCGCGGATTCGACCGACTACATGGAGTACATGACCTGGAAGAAGTACGGTGAACCGGTCAGATCCGAGGCCATGGTATTCGCCGTGCGCTCGACCGCGACGAGGCTGGGCGGTCTGTGGAAGAGCCTTCTGTTCCCCGCAGCGCTTGTTATCATCGGTTATGTTAGCGCGAAGTCTTTCGGCTCGACCACGATCAGCGTGGTTCAGTCCACTAAGACTCTGAACGGCATTTTCTATATGATCACGATCTCGGGCATCGTGGGCAATATCGTGCCCGGAATCATAATGTCCTTTGACAATTACACCGGCAAACGCAAAGAGAAGATCCTCGAGGAGCTCTATGAGATGAGAGCGAAGCGTCAGGCCGAATGGGATGCCGAGCATAAAGCGGAAGGAGGCGCCGAAGCATGAAGATGATATCGGAAGCGAAAAGTTATGCGGATGGCATCCGGGAGACTGATCGCAAGATGACAACGCGTAAGTGCCGGCATGGAAAGAAAATGGGGAAGATCACGGCGCTGTGTGTTGTCTTAGTCCTGACTGTATTGCTCTGCGCGGGCTGCGCCAAAGAAAACAAATACGTTAATCTCGGCGTTGAGATGTCCACAGCGGGCATGAGCCTGTATCTTACGAATACCGTGAACGGTTTCCAGAAGATCTCGAATTATGTGTTCTTCGCGGAATCCTCGCAGGATGCGATAGACAAGATCTCGCTGGATAAGCAGGGCATTGACATCACATATCTGCCCGCAAAGGATCTGGCGCTGATAAAGCCGGACAGCGGCCTGAAGGTAGTTTTCCCGGACTGCTTCGATGCGGACGGCATGCTTAAAGGAGTTTGGGTCGCGAAAGGATCATGGCTAGAGAACGCGCCGAATTATTCGTACAGATTTATCCTCGGTCTCGCAAAAAGCGCCGACTACAGGGCATCGCACATGAACATGAGTTATGCCGACGCGCTGGAGTCATTAAAGGGCGTCAGGGACGTTGACTGGCAGAAATATCCGGAAGTAATGCAGTATTGCGCGGTATATGCTCTCTCGAACAAAGAGGAGCTTGCGGACGAGGATTTTGTGGCATACGATGCAGCGAAGATGCTTGAGATGTTCAGGGATTACGCTTCGGGAAGCGGCGAGGGGTATCAGGTGTGCGACCGGGCATATGCAAGGTATTGCATGCCAAAATCTGTCTGGTATGAGTCTTTTGAGAAAATGTTCGATTTCAGCCTGGCAATAAGGGCGTTTGAAGAAGCGACTAAGGGTGAGTGACGTGGGAAAGAGACATCTGGTTGTCATCAGCGTGGATGCGCTGGTGTACGAAGACATCGCTGATACGAGCGGGCTGCCGCTGTTTGCGGAACTTATCAGCGGGGGAACTCTGATCAAAAATGTCCTCACCGTCTATCCTTCGCTGACACATACTGTGCATGCCTCGATAATTACCGGACAGCCTGCCGGTATTACGGGGATAGTTTCAAATACTGTATTTATGCCTGGCGAGGCAGATATGCCCTGGTACAACGATCTTTCCGACATAAAATGCGAAACGATATTCGATCTTGCTCACGCAGCGGGGGCGTTTACTGCCGCCTGCCGTTGGCCTGTTACGGCCAATGCGGGAGACAGGATCGATTTTCTTATTCCGGAACTGATGGCTAAGGATCTGGAGGATGCCGGAGGAGACGTGATCCGTGGATATATGAATATCGGGATGACGGAGTGCCTGAAAGAGATCATGGAAGATGCTATCGGGCGCAGACATCACAGACAGGGGGACGGTTCTTCTGTCTGTGCAGACATGGGGGTGGTTTCGGCAGACATGGGGACGTGCCTGACCCCGTCGCATACCATGTCGCATGTCGAACACCCGGAATACGATGAAGTCCAGATCGACTGCGCCTGTGAGATCATTCGCCGATACAAACCCGATCTGCTGCTGACACATCCGGGATATGTCGATTCGGAGAGACACAGGACAGGACAGTTTTCACCGTATGTTGCGGCGTCCGTAAAAAAGAGCGAGGAATGGATCGGAAGGCTGATACAGGCGGCTAAGGATGCCGGGATATATGAGGACACGGATTTTGTGATACTGAGCGATCACGGTCATCTGCCATATTCAAAGATAGTAAGGCTCAACAGGCTTTTGGCGGATGAGGGATTGATAAGCCTTGACGGAGAGGGACATGTGACCGGCTGGGACGCCT
>JAGCZE010000278.1 GCA_017960415.1 Lachnospiraceae bacterium | reverse complement strand
TAAGGCGTTCAACAACAAGTATCCCAACGTTAAGATCAACCTCTGGGCTAAGACGGACGACCCCAACGCAAACGATACCTCATGGTATCAGGAGATGGAAAACTTCAAGGCTGAGCACGGCAAGTATCCCGATGTTTACGCATCGACCGACCTTGTAGGCGACGTATCGAAGGGCCTTGTTGCAGACCTTTCCGTATTTGCCGACGATCCCGTTTACCAGAGCTTCAACAAGTCCATCATGGGCATCATGAACTACTACGGATTCCAGGCAGGACTTCCCCAGTTCATGCAGCCTTGGGCTATCTGGGTAAACAAGGACCTTGCAGAGTAGAACAACATCGATGTTCCCGAGCCTACATGGAATATCGACGAGTACACCGAGTTCATCACTTCCGCAGACGGACAGACCTTCTGGGGCGAAGTTGAACTTCCTATTAAGAACATCGACACCGGCTGTGATACACTCATCAAGTCGATGGCTAACTACAGCGGCACAGGCGACAGAGTCGATCTTACCTCCGAACAGGTTGACAAGCTCTTAAGCTACATCCCTACATGGTCCAAGTACACCATCTGGCAGCAGTACGGTCTTGGCAATGTTCCTCAGGAAGTTATGGATGACGGCTGGTGGTGGGGCTACCGCTTCTTCTGCCGCAACTACGTTCTTACCTCACAGGGTGATCCCTGGATGATGGGCGCTGCAGCAGCTCCCGGAGCTGAGGTTAACGTTGTTGAGTCTTCCGACTGGGATATCTATCCCCGTCCTTCCACAGATTATGTAGGAAACAACGTTGGTATCGTTATCGATCCCATGGCTATCCACAACTACGCTATGGATGACGGCAACCCTGAGTGGAGTGACGCTGAGATGGCTCAGTTCAAGCTCGCTTATACCTTTGGTTCTTTCTGGTGCGGTTCCACAGAGTCCTTCCAGGCAAGAGCTGATCAGATGTTCAATGACAACGGCACCTTAAAGAGCTGCCTTAACGACTCATTCCCGCTTGTTACAGGTGCTGAGTTCGATAAGCAGATGGAAATCTGGTACTCGGTTGGTATCCATCAGCGTTATGCTGACGCAGAGCTTATGCCCGGCTTCCAGTATGTTCTTGAGCTCTGGCAGAACGGACAGCTCTGGGATGTATCCGATAAGTGCTATCCTTACTACGTAACAGAAGACGGCGCACAGAAGACCTGCCTCTATGAGTGGCTCAACTGCTACTCGGCAGATGTTGCGGGCGTAGACGTTACCGAAGCTAACTGGCTTGACAATGTTAAGGCTCGTCTCGCTGACTGGAACGAAGTTATCAACGCGAGATTCGTTCAGGCAGATGACGGTTTAAGAAGCGGCCTTACAAAGTACTACGGATTTACAGACGCTGATTTTAAGTAAGCAAAGTTTTATCGCAGGGGAAGCTCCGGTGCTTCCCTTGCGGTGTGTTGAGAAAAGCATAGGGGACTGTGTTAGAAGCAGTCCCGATGTTTTCCTACAGAAGAAAAACGTTTCGACAGGAAATAGGTGGCATGATGAAAAGACGTATCATTGCAGCAGTTATCATTTGCGCGATAGTGATCGCGGGCGGTGTGTTGCTCGTTACGAGAAACAACGCAGACGATGGTGAAAAGCCGGACGAGACTCAGGTAGCGTCCGCCATTGCCCTGCTTACGAACGCTCTCGGCGAGGATGCAATGTACTGCGACTGGATCGACGGCCTGGGCACCGACACTTCCGCACTCTACGGAAGCGGTACGGCGAGCGCAGCTCCCGATAAAAATACGGTTTCCGCAGAAAACGTTTCGAACGCGCCCGAAGGCTTTGTTTCCGTCGATTACAACGAAAGTGTTACCTATCATGTCAATGTATCTCAGGCAGGCCTTTACTCGATGAAGCTCATGTATGTGCCCACAGGCAGCACGATGTCGGATTTCGCTGTGAGCATGAGCGTGAACGGCGAGGTTCCTTACCATGAGATGAAGATAATCGCTCTTCCCCAGATGTGGAGCGATGAAACAAAGGACTATCTTACAGACAGCTACGGCGACCAGATGGCTCCGAAGCAGGTAAGAGACGACGAAGTAAGGGAAAGATACCTTTACAGCAGCACCTATATCTCGGATGAGCCGCTGATGTTCATGCTGAACGCAGGTGATAACGAGATCACATTTACAAATATCGCGGCGAACGGATTGGGGCTCGGAACACTCACGGCCCTGCGTCCCGCAGACGAGCCTGTCGGATACGAAGCATATATCGCGGGCTTCTCCGGAAAGGCAAGACCGCAGGAGCTGATCACGGTCAACGCGATCGATTATACAAAAAAGAATTCCACACAGGCCATTTACATGACCGAGGCGGATCCGGCAGCCTTACCCTACGACGTTCACTACAAAAAGCTGAACACGGTTAAATTTACCGAAGCCGGAACAGAGCTTTATTACGAGCTCGATGTGAAGGAAGAAGGGCTCTACGCTCTGAGCTTCCATTACACCAATGAAAAAGAAGAATACGACGCTTTTGAAAGCATTTATATAGACGGAGAGATCCCCTTCGCGGAGCTCAAGAGCTACGCGTTCGCTCCCACGGGAACCACCTGGACGAACGAGACTCTCTCAGATAAGGACGGAAATCCTTATCTCATCTACCTGACCGCGGGAAAACACGAACTCTGCCTCAAGGAAGAGCAGGAGAATGTCTACCGCGCATGGAGATACGCAAGACTTATTTCGGGACATGTAGCGCAGTTCTCGCTCGAGATTGGCAGGATCATCGGCGCGGACAAGGATAAATACAGAACCTGGCGCATGACCAAGTACATCCCCGAGATCCCGGATTATCTGGACGCTTACACGACGCTCATCGATTATATCCGTTATCTTTCTCAGGACAACGCGACCTACGGGATTAACAGCGCGCTGCTCTCGGATATGGACAAGGCTCTGATCTTCATCAGACAGATGAGGAAATACCCCGATGAGATCGCGCTCTATACCGAGAAGCTGACGGGCAGGGACAATTCGGTGCTCGTCGCGATGAGCAACTTCACCTCGGAGATATTAAACTGCAAGTTCACGCTTGATATGATCTATGCCGGCGCTGAGAACACGGAGCTTCCGAAAGCCTCGGCGAGCTTTGGAACAAAGCTCGGAACCGGGATCAAGAAGCTGCTCCTCAGCTTTACCGACAACAAATACAGCACAGACGTGAATGATGACGAAGCGGTTACGATCTGGGTCAACAGAGCGGTAACGCATGTGGACCTCCTCCAGAAGATGATCGATACCGACTTCACCGAGAATACGGGAATAAAGGTCAAGGTCAGCATCATGCCCGACGCGAACAAGCTCACGCTTTCCTCAGCTGCTGATGAGACTCCCGACATCGCGCTCGGCCTTTCATCGCATATGCCCTTCGACCTGGCCTGCCGTGACGCGCTTTACGATCTGACTCAGTTCAAGGACTTCTGGGAGGTGGCGGACAGATTCGTACCCGGAGCGTTCGTGCCTTATGTATTCAACGAAGGCGTTTACGCGCTACCTGAGACACTGAACTTCTACACGCTGGTCTACAGGACAGACATTTACAAGAACCTCGGGCTCAATCCTCCCGACACATGGCAGGAGGTAGTTGAACAGCTTCCCGAGCTTCAGCGCTACGGAATGAACTTCTACCACAACATTTCAGCCGGCGTCGGATATAAATGGTTTTACCAGACTGTGCCTCTCATCTACCAGAACAACGGTAAGCTCTACACGGAGGACGGACTTGCGACGGCCATTGACAGACCCGAAGCGGTAAAAGGAGTACAGGCGCTCGGAAAACTTTTCCTTGCCTACTCCCTCGATAAACAGGTCAATTCATTTTTCAACTCCTTCAGATATTCCATTCTGCCCGTCGGGATCATCGATTCCAACGAGTACATCCTTTTAAAGAACGGCGCGCCCGAGCTTGAAGGACAGTGGGCTTTGGCCGATTATCCCGGCACAACGCAGG
>JAGCZE010000277.1 GCA_017960415.1 Lachnospiraceae bacterium | reverse complement strand
TTATTGCTGCTTTGACACCTTCCACGCCTGCCGTCACCTCGTAAAGAAATGACAACATAAAGGGTATCATCTTAAATACAGCAAATGCCGCACCTGCGATAAACACGGCTGTTACGCCTATTACCGCCAGTACGGTCTTTAATTTGCTCGGTAATTTTTCAGGCTGTGACCAGAACACGAACGCATGCCACAGTATGTACGGGAAACTTATCAGCAGCGCCCCTACGCCCGCTATGCGGAAACGCTGTATCATGGCTTCCGATACCGATATCGTTATCAGCTCGAATCCTGACTTGACTGCTCCCTCAAGGATTATGCCAAGTATCACGTTCGAGTAGATGAATACGGCAATAAAGCATACCGCATACACGATCAGGCATCTTAAGAACCTTTTTTTTAGTTCCCGCAGATGTTCGCGGACTGTCATCAGCTTCAGGTTTGTCCGCTATCTGAACTATCTGACGAAGCGGGCTCCCCGTCCTTTTTCTCCTTCTTGAACACATCAAGTCCTTCTTTGAGTGATTTCATTGCTGTGGGCAGTTTCTTGTATCCCACGAGAAGGAAAATGAGTACTGCTATTACTAAAATCTCAACTACGCCAAAATGCATCTTGCTACCTCCATATTTTCTGTTGATGTGCTTGTATCTTGCACGGTTACGTGTTATTCCCTGTATCGTCATCCGGGGTCTTGAAATCGATATCCCGTTTGATTTCTTCTTTAATAGGCTGTATGTTTTCAGCCACCTCTTTTTTCAGGTCTTGAAGCTCATTCCTTATGGGGCTTACTTCTTCCGCTACACCCTTGTATGCTTCTTTCATGGCTTTCATACCCTTGCCAAGAGTCCGCGCAGCTGCGGCAGCTCTCTCCGGCCCAAGGAAGCAGGCAGCCACGATCAGTATTACTATGAGTTCGGTTAATCCTATGCTCACCTTGCGACTGCCTCCTTTCCATAAAATTCAATCACTTATTTTACTTCCCCTGTTTCTCCTTGGGTTTCTGCGAGGCTTTGGGATGCCTTTTTACCCATGCCTGGACCTGTTTTGAATGGATCTCGTGCCCTGCTGCGTCAAACTGGAGCGTTTTACAGTAGTCGCGCATCTGCTTGTAACTCATGTGGAGCAGATCCACCTTCTTGTAGCTGAAACCGGTATTGATGAAATCATAAAATGTTCCAAGCCAGCTTTCCGTAAACTGTATATCCGAATGATGCTTTACGTTGTAGAGCATATCTTCTATATCGGAATAGACTATCTCGTCCCAGAACACATCTTTCAGGCGCGTCTTGAGCATCAATACGTTCTTGCGGAGCGATTCCCAGTCTTCCTTTAAGGGATTGTAGTCGGTAGAAGCTACTTCCCTTATGAATTTCAGGAAGTTGTAGAACGCATAGATGGTCATATTCAAGACCTCATGTTTCATATACTCGTCTTCCTGATCCTCAATGCCATGCTTCTTATTATATTGCTCGAAGTAATCGAGAATACTGTTGCTCGAAGCCATCGTCCATCCTGCCAAGTGGCATCCGTAGTGCGGGTCTTTTCTGCTCAACGACTCGTCATTCGGGAACCAATAGGCTGTTGCCTGACAGTCGGCATTGGTTCCGTAGGGGACTCTTATTCCCTCCCACTTCTCGTCATGCTTCATGGCGTAATCGAACTTCCTTATGAACGGATAGTCCTCAGCCTGCCTTGATGAAAGACCGGTGGGAAAATGTATGTCGTTCTCGATGATGAACTTGCGGTTGTAGCATCTTGACTGTACCCAGATGGATTCGCCTATGATATTGTGTTCATATCCGTGTTCTCCGAACGAATATAGAAGACCGTGTACACATGCGAGCTCCTGCATCTTTTCGGGAAGGGTGTCCTTGTTGTCGGCGTAGTAGCTGTTGATCATGTGCCTGTAACGCTCACAACAGTTAGGGGCTAACATGTCATCACAGTCGAGGAGCACGAACCAGTCGTACTTGCCTGCAAGGAATCCGATCTCGCGGGATTCACCCTGATACTTATGGTCTTTATTCTTGATCAGTCTTATCTCGATATGTTCCGTATCATAAAGCTGTTTGAACTCGTCGGAGAGGTAATAATCATATTCGCTCTCATCGTTCGGGCCGCGGCCTTCGATATAATCATCAACGAGCACGAGTTCGATCTTTACCGGCTCGTCGTGACCTAAGTACTGATGTATCACGGAGAATACCATTCTGTCCGTTATCCTTCGTTTTCCCCACATAGGGGATACGACCGTTATTCCGTCAAGTTTATATTCCATACATTACTTCCTCCTTGACTTTTTTCTGGTCGCCTTTGCGGGCTTCTCCTCCGCTGCAACATTTTTCTGCTCGGAACTGCCTTCCGCGGGAGCGGACTGTTCTTCAACAGCAGACTCATCGTCCTCAGTTACGATCTCAAAATCCGAAAAGGGATTTTCCTCTGCGGATGCTTCTTCATAATTTGCCGGAGCAGGTGCCGCGGGGAGTAAGTCTGCTGTCAGCCATGTTCCCTCGTCGGTAACGGTTATTTTTATTGATATCACTCCTGCGTACGATTTAACGGCATCATATGCGCCTGCTGTGATCCTCACATCGGAAAGAGGATAGTTAAGGAGCGTGTTTTTGATCGCTTCAAAATCCATTGCTGCTGCATATCTCTTCGGAGATACAGTTATGATATCGTGTGTATTATTTTTCTCTATGATCTGTTCTACGCTGTCCGCGTCGAACGAAACCTCGTTGTTTATAGTAATGAGCATTTGTTTATTCACCTTTCATGTATTTGCACTACACATTTTGGTTTTTCGATAAAATTCCTCTGTTTGCCGTTATTATATGCAGTTCGGGGTGTTTTGTCAATGTCTTACACACGGGAATTATACATTTTTAATTATAATATCGGCATTTATTGTCTTTTTTGTAACCATTTTTTC
This sequence comes from Lachnospiraceae bacterium, assembly GCA_017960415.1. The sequence continues at coordinate 1,351 of JAGCZE010000277.1, read as the reverse complement.
TTATTTTGTGGTTTCTGACACATATTCCGCCTCGGCTTTTTCCCATTTCCGTGTGAGTTTTTCCGTGAATTCGGTATCGACCTTTTTCCCGAGTTCAATTAGCTTTTGACTTTTTCTCCCGCCCATTAAGAACGGAGAAAAGATAAGTGCGAAGATGAGCCACATGAAGACGGTCGGGATATCCGGTTTAAAGACCGCGTGGAGTAAGAGCGCAGTGAGCAATAATATTACAGATAATGAAAGTCCTGCTATCAGATATAGTCTGGAGAACATATAGTAATTTGCCAACGCATTGTTTTCTGCACGCTTCGTGGGAAGAACGAGGGCATTATGTATTATCTCCTTTTTGCGGGACTTTTTCTCTTCACACAGGCTCTCATATTCTTCATTGAGTTCGTGCGTTGTCCTGTCCTGTATGAACGAGTCCAGCGCTTCTGTTCCGATGCCGAATTTATTATTGTCCATATCGTGATAGTGCATGTTTTTATCAACACGGACGACGCTCCCTGCTTCGAGAGTGCCTTTGGAATTATTTACCGGCTTTGCAAGACGGTAAAATGACGGCGCGAGTTCTTTCTTTTCAGATACATATGGCATAATATATACCTTCCTTTCCTTATTGCTTTACAGGCTGTCTTGTTTCCCATTTGATTATCGCTTCCGAAAGCGTGACGCACTGTGGAGTCGTGCATCCGCATTTGGTACAGCATATCCGGTGTTTCTCGACAAACTGTCCGTTGACTATGTTAGTGTCCGTGGCCTGCCGCGCCACTCCGCCACAAAACGGGCACTTTGTATAATTACCATCCGCACCCATCAGTCATCACCGCCCTTTCTTATCTTCTCCAGTTGTTCGTGGAGCTTTTCAATGACTTTTTCTGCTCTGATATATCCTGTGCCTTTCCCGATATCGACATGGTGGATATCAAGGGAGGATTCCTTTACGAAGCGTTCGAGAGCACTGAATGCGTCTTCCACATCAGATTTCAGATAACAGCCACCGATATTGAAATACGCATCCGCTCCGTGAGCTGACAGTATTTCGTCTTCTTCAGGGACATTGCCATCCCTATCAACGCAGAAACGGTAATCTCCATATTCGCTTCCTTCGGCGCAGTGTAGATTATAATAGGATAATGTTCTGCCATCTTTTGATATTTTCAAACTATCATGGGGATCTTCCCCGTACAGCCGGATTTCTCCTGATCGGACATCTTTAATATACACGCTTGTATACCTTCCTTTCGTTCCATGCGAGCAATGCCATTGATTTGAGGCTTTCGGGATTATTACTAATTGATTCCTGCTTCGGTCCGCATGCTCCACAGCGCTTGCAATATGCCCATGTTTT
>JAGCZE010000276.1 GCA_017960415.1 Lachnospiraceae bacterium | reverse complement strand
GCCCGACTTGCCGTTCTCAACGGCAATGGGATCGTTCCAGAAACGGCGTGCTCCGAGGAAGGTGTCCCTGTCGGTATCAAAGCCCTCGATATCGGTATTAACGGTATAGAAAGCGTAATGATTGCGTCTCTCGCGGTATTCGGTCTTGTGATAAATGGTGGACCCGATCACTTCGAGTTCGCCTATCGAAAGGTTACGCTGGTAGTTATTGGCATCATCAACGGCATTCCAGAGGCACCATTCGATGCAGCTGAAAAGCGTCAGTTCTTTATTTTCGCCGGATCTGTTGGTCACATCGATACGGTTGAGCTCACATGAATCGCCAAGGGGCACAAAAGCGGTCTGCTTTGCTTCAACGCCGTTCTTTACACTCGTAAATGTGGTATAGCCCATACCGTGACGGCACTCGTAGGAATCAAGAGCTGTTCCTGCGGGCAGAAATGCAGGACTCCATACGGTATTTCCATCTTTGATGTAGAACATGCGTCCGCCGAAATCATTGGGGACATTGTTGTAACGGAAACGTGTGATGCGGCGCAGCTTGGCATCGCGATAGAAGCAATAACCTCCGGCCGTATTGGAAATGAGCCCGTAGAAGCCGTCATTTCCCAGATAATTGATCCAGGGGAGCGGTGTTTCGGGTGTTGTGATGACATATTCCCTGTTGGGGTCATCAAAATAACCGTATTTCATATTAGTCCTTTCCTGCCGGGGCGTTGGATTTGAAAGCTTCTTTGGCTGTCACAAACCGGCACTTTTGTTGTATACGCTATTCACTGATTATAACCATAAACAATGTATTTTTCAAGCATTATAAATCTTTACAACTCAAAAAATTTAGTATATCATCAAGGCAGGGGCTTACTTCACATTCATTGTCAAAAAAAGGCTTATTATGCCGGAAATGAGAGGAATATGATTAGAAAAAACATGAACAGATATATAAAAAATATTATCGCCGCAGCAATGATCTTATGTCTTCTGCTGTCAGGCTGTCAAAAAACGGATCCCGCCGGCGGTGAGCCCACAGGTACCGTTCAGGATGACGGAACCGGTGAAAATAACGGACAAAACGGAAGCGGTGAACAAAACGGCACCGGTGAAGGTTCTGCGGAAGCGGATACGGAGCAGGATAATGAGCAGATCACTATTATCGATGATTCCTACAGGAATTATTATGAAATCTTCGTTTACAGCTTCTATGATTCGGACGGTGACGGATACGGTGACTTAAACGGCGTGACACAGAAGCTTGATTATGTCGCCGATATGGGATATACGGGAATCTGGTTCATGCCTGTCCATCCCTCGCCCACTTATCACAAATACGATATTACCGATTATTACGGGATCGACCAGAAATACGGTACGCTTGATGACATGAAGAACCTCATTAAGGAGGCTCATTCACGCAATATTGACATCATTCTCGATCTGGTAGTCAATCACACTTCCTCGATGCATCCCTGGTTCAGGGAGGCCTGTGCCGAGATAGCGAAGAATGGGGAGCCTTCCGGACAGTACAAGGATTATTATGTATTCCAGCCAAAATACGACAACGGCTATACAAAGGTCGGCTCCACGGAATGGTACTATGAAGCCCGCTTCTGGTCGGGTATGCCGGATCTGAACCTTGATAATCCGCAGGTCCGTGAAGAGATCAAAAATATCATGAAATACTGGTTCGATCTCGGAGTCGACGGATTCCGTCTGGATGCCTGCACAAGCTATTATACGGGCAATGTGGAAAAGAACAAGGAATTCTTATACTGGCTGTCCACAACTGCCCACGGACTTAAACAAGACTGCTTCCTCGTAGGTGAAGCCTGGGAAAATGCCGATCCTCTGATCAGAGATTACTTTAATTCGGGTCTTGACAGCTTCTTTATCTTCACCGCCGCAACCGGTGAAGGCAGCATTGTTACCGGGCCTTTGAGCTTCTCATCGAAGAGCTGCGGCCTGAAGATGAACGATCTGCTGCTGAGACTGCAGAGTACTTACAATATCGGTATTCCTTCCATGTTCCTCGGCAACCATGACACTGCAAGAGCTGCGAACTTCCTTCGTAAATCCATGCCCGACCGTGTAAAGATGGCAGCAGGAATCCTGGCTATGATGCCCGGCGCGCTGTTCACATATTACGGAGAAGAGATCGGAATGCTGGGTACCGGCGACGATCCCAACAAAAGGATCGCAATGCTGTGGGACGGACTTGACAGTACCGGTTACTGTACGAAAACTCCCGACGGTATAAAAGTCAATGCGGATTCATATTATTTTGATTCGGTAGAAAAGCAGAAGACTGATCAAAACTCGATCCTGAATTATTACAGAAAAGCAATGCGTCTTCGCAACAAGAATCCCGAGATCGCACGCGGCACCGTCAGTGTCCTGAACGGTCTTGCGGGTGTAACCGCCGGCGACCAGGTCAGCGTAACAAAGCGCAGCTGGAACGGCTCCGACATTATCGTGGTAATGAACCTGAACTCGGTTGACGAGGAGAAGGTAGTTCTGGATAAGAGCATCTTAGGATATGAGAAGAAAACCGGCGAACTGCTCGGCAATACGCTTACTTCGATCAGCGCCAATGATGAAACAGGAGAGTATGTATTGGCGCCGTATTCGGTTATCATCTTAAGATAACACGGTTATATTATCGATAATCAGAAAAAAATGCCCTGTCCCAAGAGTGTTTCATGAACACTTTTGAGGCGGGGCATATTTATTTACGATATTGATCATCTTAAGAAGCCCAGACTCCTGATGATGGCAATCTCAACCGCTTTTCCGTTGAATACCTGGAAAACAGCGATGATCCTGAGTATAAACACGATCAGGCAGCATACCGCACCGACGATGGGAACTATCACAGTCCATACCAGTACCGCCATGCAGATGATCAACAATGTGTTGACTACCGTAAGTTTAACGGCCTGGCGCAGATGGAACATGGCATAGGGCGACGCTGAACTGATCATTGCGGTAACGATGATCCCGAGTATACCGAACAGGTACGGAAGGACCGCAAAGCATTTATTCTCGGAAACGTCGGCAGGATCATACTCTGCCGTATGATCGTAGATATCGACCGGATCCGCGGCAGAAATGTCCGGATAGACCGGTGTTATGCCGTTATCACTGACACGGGTTCCGCATTGCTCGCAGAAAGGAGCGCCATCAACTACCTGAGCACCGCATTTGGGACAAAAAGCCATGATTTAACCTCCTGGAAGTGTGAAAATATGTAACTGTTATTATATCATTGTGGTAATGCAGTGTAAATATTTTGGTTGAAAACGTTTACTTAACAGTAACATAGTAACCTTTTATGTTTACATATCCATCTTCAAGTAGTATATTTAAATATAAGGCGGCTTGGCCGCAAATTATCGAGAGGAGTGAACAGAATATGTCATTATTCAAAAGCGACAATCCCAAGGAAAAGCAGCACAGCGGCGTTTTGGGAGCTTTTTCAACCGATGTCATAAAGTGGGAGCCCGAGTCGGATGTCGAGGCCTCTATATTAGCCCACAAGTACGAATATGAGGATTTCCCCAACGGGTCGTATCTGATCGTCGGACCTTCACAGATGGCTGTATTTGTGAACAATATGTCGGCAGGCAACTCGCTTGAAGCCAACGGCAACGGAGAAGCACAGGTTTCAACATTTATCGGACCCTGCAAGATCAAGCTCGAGACCGGAGACAGCAGATTCGCTCCTTTCAGGAATATTGCGCATTCGCTGACAGGCGGGGAATCCGCTTTTCACAGCACGGTATACTTTATCAATACGACATATATGAACGATCTGAACTGGGGCACACAGAGCCCGATACAGATCGAGGATCCCGAAGAGGGCGTGAATGTTCATGTCAGGGCATTCGGTCTGTTCGGAGCGCATATAGAGCATGAAGATCCTGAAGAAGCGGTCATTGCCGCAAGGAGATTCCTGCAGAGGGTTGTGGGCACCAGATCCGATTATTCACGTAATGAGCTGATTTCCTTCATGAGAGCGAAGATACTTGAGTTTGTTCCGGTTCTCTTAGCCAAGAGCATGATCGATGAGGGTGTCGGCATACTGAAGATCAGCACGAAGCTCACTGAGTTTTCTCAGACGATCTATTCCAAGCTGATAGAGCATTTCGGCGAATTCGGGTACAAGCTCGACAATTTCTCATTTACGAACATCAATGTTCCGGATGAAGAGCTCAGGCTCGTCAATGAGGCCAAGATCAGGAAAAAGCAGGCCCGTCTTGACGCCGAAGGCAATGCCGACAAGATGGATATCGAGTCCGCAGCCAGACAGAGGATGCGTGAGCGTGAGGGCTATACCTATCAACAGGAAAGAGCTTATGATGTCATGGATACGGCTGCCGGCAATGAGGGAACTTCCTCGGGCATGATGGGAACAGGTATGGGCCTTGGAATGGGTCTCGGCCTCGGCGGTAATCTCGGCGGTGCCATGGGCAATATCGCACAGGCTACCCTGGGGAATGCTGCGGGACTTGGCGGCGTGCAGGCACAGGGCAGTCAGCCGGCTCAGTCGGGTGGCGGAGTTAAATGTTCTGCCTGCGGCAATATCAATCCCGCCGGTTCAAAATTCTGCTTCAAGTGCGGCGAGAAGATCGTCAGTGCTCCCGTTTGTCCCGAATGCGGCAGGGAACTCGTACCCGGAGCGGTATTCTGTCCGTTCTGCGGAAAGAAGCTTGTTGCCTCCTGTCCGAAATGCGGAGCGGAGCTGCCTGCCGGCGCGATGTTCTGCGCGAAGTGCGGAGAAAGGCTGTAAGTAAAACGGAAGTGAAAATCTGTTAAAATACGGGTAAAGCCTGTAAATAAAACGGGAGTAAAAGTGAAAAACGGGTAAAGCCTGTAAATAAACGAAAGTAAGGTCTGTGAACCTGCGGGAGGAATAATACATGCTTAAAAATATAAAATCAACAGCCCTTATCGGGATCATCATAGTTCTCATCTGGGTAGTGGTCGGCCTGCTCCTGCCCGATTCGATGAAAGCCGGTTTCTGCTTCTGGGGCGGCTTCGTATTCGGCATCATTGCAGTGGCAGTAACGTTTGTATACCTGTTTTTGTTCAGGAAAAAAGGCGCCAGGACCGAAGAAGTCGATTTTATACCGACTGTATGCGCGTTTTGTTATATGTTCGTATCTTTGGGTCTGAATATCGCTTTTATGGTAATGGGAGAAAGCGCATCCGGAGAACTGCTGATAGGCTTAAATATTCTGCTGCTGCTCATTTCTGCACTTGTGATCTTTGCGGCATGGAGATATGCTAACGGCGTTTCTGCCAAGACCGAACTTCTGAATGCAAAGAAGAACAACAAACAGGTGGCATCGGCCATGATTGCCGGTATCATGAGCATTTCCGACGATCAGGACATCAAGAAGGCGCTTCGCGGCTTAAAGGAAAAGGTTGACCTGGGAAACAATACCTCCCAGTCATTTACCGAAGAGCTTGAAACCGAATTCATTGAGAAGCTTCGCGGCATTCGCGGTGCGATCGATGCAGGCAGCGACAAAACGGAGATCATCAATATGATAACATCTGCCGGAAAACTTTGGTCGGAACGTAATGCAATGCAGATGTCGGTAAAGTGAACGGAGCATAGAGGTGTTTATGGACGAGGCTGGATTAAAATGTAACGGCTGCGGCAGCACGAATGTTGTATTTGATCCCAAAACAAGGATCCTGTACTGCAACCAGTGCGGAAATTCGCAGCAGTACTCAAGAGCGACCCTGAACAGGAACGGCAAGGTCCTGTTTGGAAAGCAGAATGCCATCAAGTTCTTTAAAGAAGCCCGTTACGCCGAAGCGCACAATTTCGCCATGGATGTGCTCAATGTGTCCATGGACAATGTGCCGGCGATGTACATAATGGCTTATTATAATGAATTTGAGGAAAAAAAGAACGGTGCGTTAAAGGCATTTTTCGAAAAGATAAAGAAAACCGAAGATGTGGAAGGCGATGAGATCAGGGATCTTGCGGAACTGTTTGTTTCCTCGGATTACCGCCTGTGCGATTATGAAGAGGACGTGATTGAAGTGATCGCCGTCAATATGCAGGCCGACGAGGATATAGACGAGCTGTCGCAGTTCATTGAGAAGATATGCCCCAATATGATACCGCGCAGGGCATCTTCGGATTATCTGAGCGGGAATCTGCTGGATATGTATATCGAATTGGCGGAGCATTGCAATATCCCCAAAACATGTTATTCGCTGCTGAAGTCCATCGACAGCAATCCCGATTCGCCTGCAGTTCGCAATTCATTTGATATGAAAGCCGCATCAAGACATTATTTCGAGCATTATGTGCTGAACGTCGGAAAGGTTCTTGCGGCGATGCGCGAAAGCGAATTCAAATCAAAATTCCTCGGAGCGTACAGCAAACTGAAGAGTAAATACGAAAGCGCTCTGTAATTAAAAAACAATACATCAGACAGGAGGTAGTTATGGGTGAAGTAACACAATCGGATATATATGCCCTTGAAAGAAGGATTGATACTGTCGAGAGGCTGACTGCAGAGCTCGGCAACATCGCTGAAACGATCAACAGAAACTTAGGCTCACTGAATTACTCGGTTGGTCAGGTTGACAGCAAGCTGGTCAGACTGGCACAGGATTTTCAGATAATGATCAGCGAACAGCGGCAGAATGCGGCGTTCCAGCAGGCGCAGACCGAACTTGTCAGCATCAGGCAGGAGATCATTCAGAAGTTCGGTAAATATGACAATGTTCGCGAAACTATGATCGGTGTGCTTCAGGCCACCGACCTTGCGCTTGTCAAGAAGACTACGATAGCAAATGTTACGGAGCAGATCATGATCTCGACCCCGAATTACTGGCTGGCGCCCTGTCTGGTTGCGGTTTCGGCCTGGATCGGCAATGATCAGGATCTTGCAAACAGGGCTATTGCCGAAGCAGTAAAGCGTGACGAAGAAAAGACCGCCCTTGTTATGGCGCTGATCTGTCGCAGAAATAACAGGGTTTCGACCTGCTATGAATGGCTGTCCCTTTATTTTGCGAATCAGGATTCGGCCAATTTCTCCGAGGGTACATTTACGTACATCGACGCATATGTAAACGGAGTATTCGGTAAGGACGAGAAGCATATTTGCGATGATTACATCAATAAATGGATGAATGAGATAAAGGAGAGCGGGCAGGCATTCGAGGATGAGCAGACCGGAACATGGAAGGCATATTGTGAACGCTTCAAACGGGATACCTCTCAGAACTATCCCGAGATGAAGAGCAATGTTTCCGAATACCGCCGCATTGATGATTATATCGGACGTATTGATTCGGTAGACAGCATACACGAGAAGTTCAGCAAGATAATCGACTGGGATGTGAATACCGATGTTCTGAAGAAAAAGATCGATCATCAGCTGATAAATCTTGTAAGCAGGTTTGATGATGCCGAGCTGGATCTGAGAAATGAGGAAAGATACTGGAGAAAGGTCAAGGAATACAGAGGCAACGAGGAAAGAGCCAGGGACGAGATTGAAGAGGAAAAGCGCCTGCGTAAGGAGAATACGCTGAATCTGGTACAGCAGATGACGAAGGTCATAGTTTCGGAGAATGAGGCTCCTTCGGAGAAAAAGACGGCAGTGGCCTTCCTCGGTAATTATATCAAGAAGGGCTATACGGCTTACATTGAGGAGAAGAGATCCGGATTCCCCGAGGAGATCACGCTGAACATCGACGAATGGTCCGGCAAGAGCTCCGACGGAAGCAATACACCCCAGCTCATGAAGGATTATGAAGGCTTTATGAATAATCGCAGGAAAGCGGAGCTTGACGCAACCGTGAACAATAATGAAAAAATACAGATGTACGGTGCGATAGCTGCAGGCGTTGCAGGCCTGATCCTTCTGTTCGTGGCATGGCCTCTCGGCCTTGCCGCATTGGGCGCAGGAGGCTGGCTTGCATACAAGATGTTCAAGACCAAAAAGGACACCGATGCACTCAGGACACAGATCAACCAGAATTATGACGCTTCGATCACTGCCGGAAAGGGCAGGATTGCCGCAACCATGACCGAGTGGGACAGTGCAAGGAACAAGGTAAGAGAGTTCAACGAAGAACCGCTGAAGGATATTATTGCCTGATAGTATTATTGCCCGATCGCATGATCGCCGGATAATATGGCTGTACAGCGGGCATCGGACACATTACATTAAATTCATTTTTTCCGGAGGCTAATATGGATAATAACGAGACAATGGATCTTGACGAGATGGATGAGCTTGATGCTATGTTCGGACAGGAGGACAAAGAAGCCAAAGAGCGCGAAAAGATCGTACTTACGCAGAATCTTGAAGGCTTCGCCAATTGTTTCCCCGACTGGGATCTTCATCCGCCTGTAAAACGCTGACCACTTGAATACAGTGGTATTTCACAGCTGAACAATGGGTATGTTACAGATCAATATGGGTTCATCACAGGGGCCGCTGCTCGGTTTGAGCAGCGGTTCTTTCTCTTTTTACGCAGGAATATGTAATCATTTTCACCTAAACCTTTCCCTAAACTTTTCCCTAAGCAAACATTCAAAACATTAAGAAATATTAAAACAATTTATGAAATATATCCAAAAGCTATAGCAAAAAAAATTAGTTGATTATGAAAATTGCTATTGCATTTTAGTAAAAAATATAGTATTTTAGTTTTACACATGAAAAAAATCAGTTTTATTTTAAAATATACTAAAACACAAGGCTGTTCATCTTGAAACTCTCAGTAAATTTAAACAAATTCTAAAAGAAAAACTGCTTTTTACTTTTTACTAACTTTGTACAACAAATGAAATGAGTTTCTGATCGAAAGAAGAGGACAAGCTAACCCGGGAGGATGATAACATTATGAAAGGAAAAGCGAAAAAAGCCGTTGCATTGTTGCTGGCAGGCGTATTTACGTTGACGACGGCACTTCCTTTTGGCGCATATGCCGGTGATAAGGCGTCAGATACATCGGCTGCTTCGACTGATAAAGCCTCATCAGCCGGAAGCAATGCTGCTGCGATCATCGATTCCGTAACCGGGACACTTTCAAGTGAGCGTCTGACACACAATTATACCAATGTAAGTGCCGGATACAGATATCCGAAATACACGGGAAGCGATCACGTCCTGGAGCTTGAAAGCTGCATTGATGAGGCAGGCAAGGCATTCCTTGCGGATGATACCTTTGGCTATGGGAGCAACGCGGTAAAGGTAGAAGCCGGGGATTCATTTGAGATGAACGTGGAGGTTCCGCAGAACGGCCTGTACTTCATCGGTTTTGACTACCTTTCCTATGATGAATCGATACTTCCGATAGAGCTTTCACTGATGATCGACGGCGCATATCCCTTTTATGAAGCCAGAAGCCTGAAATTTGAGACTACCTGGGCCTCAAGGTCCGAAAAGAGTATTGACAGGTACGGCAATGAGATCGTGGTAATGCCCGACAAGCTCAAACAATGGGAATACAAGGAACTTTCGGATTCAAGCTACAGGTACAGTTCACCTCTTATGGTTGAGCTCGCCGCAGGAACACATACATTTACGATCGGGATAAAGGAAGGTCATTTCCTTCTCGGCAATCTGACACTTTCGGCTCCATATGAGCCTGCGGAATATACCGGTTCGCAGCCGGCGGACGGCGATGAGCTGATCACGATCGAAGCCGAAGAGTTTTATTTGCGGAACGATTCTTCGATCCATGCGGTCGGCGAGTACGACACAGCGATCACTCCCACTTACATAAAAGAAACAAGGCTTAACACGGTTGATGAAGCCAGCTTCAATGAAGCCGGGCAGACGATCACATACCGGTTTGATATCGAAAAAGCCGGGAACTACAACATTGCGCTCAATTACAGACAATCCGAGAAAAACGGATTTCCGGTATTTATCAATTATAAGATCGACGGACAGATCCCCAATTCGGAATTTGAGAACTATCCGATGGAATACACGACAAAATACCGGACCGAGAAGCTTACGGATGACAACGGAAAGGAACTCAGCGTATATCTCGGAGCCGGTGAGCATACGATATCAATGACGATCAGCGCAGATCCGGTCAGATACGCGCTTGAGGAGGTCGACAAACTGATCAACGAGATCAGTGACATGTCGCTGGAAGTCAAGAAGGTTGCGGGTACCAACAAAGATAAATACAGAGATCTGCGTATCACAAGATATATACCCGGGGTTGCCGAAACCATGCAGAACTGGGTAGACAGGCTCTATGACATTACAAAGAAGGCAGGCGTTTACGTCGGCACCGACGATCCCGAAAAGGTAGCTGCTTTCTCGTATCTTCTGATCGCGGCAAAACAGCTGAAAACTCTGGCTGAAGAGCCTAACGACCTTGTATACCGCGTAGACGAGCTCTCAACCAGTTCAAATTCCATCAACACACAGATAGCGAATTTCGTTGATCTGATCAATGACAACAACATTGCCATCGACAGGATATATATCTGCCAGAGCGGCACGAAGCTGCCCGGCGGACTCGGGTTCTTCGCATCAATAAAACAGAAGATCGGAAGATTCTTCTATTCATTCTTCGGACAATCGTATTCTTCGAGCAACACCGATCCCTCACATATCCAGGTGTGGGTAAACCGCCCGCGTCAGTATGTCGAGATCATGCAGAAGATGATCGATGACAGCTTTACCCCCGCAACAGGCATACAGGTTGACTTATCACTGATGACCGATGCGCAGAAGCTGATACTTTCAAATGCTTCGGGGGATACACCCGATATCGCCACGGGCATCAATTATTCGATCCCGTTTGAACTTGCCATCAGGGGAGCTCTCGTCGACATGACGAAATTTGACAATTATAAAGAAGTCTTCGGCCGTTACAGCGACGGCATACTGGTACCTTCGGTAGTCGGAGACGGGCTGTATTCGCTGCCCGAAACAATGAACTTCTATGTATTGTTCTGCAGGACGGACATCCTCGACAAGCTGGGTCTGAAAGCTCCCGATACGCTTGACGACCTGATAGCGATGCTTCCGGATCTGCAGATGAGAGGACTGAATGTATTTTATCCTTCGGCGTCCATGTCGGGCATGCGAAACTTCCATGCTACTACGCCCATCGTGTTCCAGAACGGCGGCGTCCTGTACGGAAAGACAGCCCTTGAGCTGATGCTTGACAGTGAAAGAACCGTATACGGTTTCACGGAACTGACAGAACTGTTCACGTTGTACGATCTGCCTGTTGATGTGCCGAACTTCTACCAGCACTTCAGAAACGGCGATCTGGCAATGGGTATTGCGGATTTCAACTCCTACAACCTGATATTGAATGCGGCTCCGGAGATCGCCAATGCGTGGTCTATCGCACCGATACCGGGTGTATATGATGAAACGACCGGCGTCGTGAACCGCTTCATGTCGGGAGGCGCTGAGTCGACAGTCATGTTCTCTTCCAACGACCGGAGAGAGCAGCAGGCATGGGATTTCATGGACTGGTGGTCCTCCACGGAGGTTCAGGCTGAATTCGGACAGATGCTCCAGATCATGTACGGAGATGAATATATCTGGCCTACGGCCAATCTCGAGGCCTTCAGGCTCCTTCCTTATCCGACCTCGGACAAGGATATCATACTCGAGCAGGCCGAAGCGATACTTGAAGCGCCGAGACTTCTCGGCAGCTACATGCTTGAACGCGAGATGAGCAATGCCTTCAACGATATCGTAGTAAACGGAGATACGGTCAGGTCGAGAGTAGATGATGCGGTCAAGGTGAT
>JAGCZE010000275.1 GCA_017960415.1 Lachnospiraceae bacterium | reverse complement strand
TTCTGTATCATGTTCTTACATCGTTTGCATCTTCCTCATAGCTTACAGTAACGCATACATTGTAAACATTGTACATATCGTAAACCTGCTGAAGGACCTCGCCCATAGCGGGAGAAGAAAGGCCTTCGGTAGGGGTAGCTGCGATATTTGCGCCGTTTGAAAGCATCAGCTCTTCGAAAAGGTCTGAATCCCAGCCGCAGAAACCGTACTGATCGATCTGTCCGTCTCCGTCAGTATCCTGTGTAAGAACCTGCATGTACTCGTTGAACTTATCCCATGTCCACTCTCCGCGATTCCAGAGATCACGGGGATCCTCAAGGTTGTACTCCTCAAGGAGCTGCATGTTGAATGAAAGAGGATGAGTATTGTTCATGCCTCCCTGACGTCTGAGGATGCATGCTCTGCCGTCGCCGAGATCAAGATAGGTCATAACGGTCTGATCGGTGAACAGATCGTGATCTGCGGGAAGAATGGTCTTGAGGTCTGTGCAAAGTCCGTTCATCTGAGCGGGAATAGCCATACCTGCATCGGTAAGATAAATATCGCAGTCGGGCGAACCTGCAAGGATAGAGGTGTTGATGGACTCCTTAACACCTGCATATGTGAGGTTCGTCCAATAGAACTTGAGACCGTATCTGTTCTCGATGGTCTTTACATTAGCAAATCTGGCTTCCATCTGATCACGGTTAACCTTATTTGCAGCCTTGGTGATCTCGTCATCGCCTTCCTTGTCCTGGTTAACAACCCAGTCGGGGCTGTCTTCAAGCTCATCATCAGCACTGTCGTAATGCTGTACCCACCATGTTCCGATATAGATATCCTTGGTTCTGGCCTTTGTAGTATCTGTATTGCCGGGTGTTGCAGGATTGCTTGCCTCACCGGTAGGCGCATTGGTGGGAGTTTCCTTACCGTCTCCGCTCTTGCATGCAGCCAGGCTCAAAACCATGACTAATGCAAGAAGAATAGCAATTGTCTTTTTAAACTTAAGCATTTAATAATCCTCCATTAGATTCATCTGGCGCTGATCATTTCTGACCAACCCTAACTGCAAATACTTCCCAGTTGGTTCTTGCCTCTGCCTGAAGTCTTGCGCCCCATGTTGATTTATCCTCACCGCAAACCTCTACGATCTGCTCATAAGGAACATAGCACTTTGAGCCATCAACAAGAATAGCCGCCGAATGTCCGTTGCCGCAGTAATCACCATCAGCTGCACGGCTCCAGCCTGCTGCTGCATCGGGGAATACTACCCAAAGAGTTCCGTCTTCGGAAGTATAGTCAAGTTCGATCACACTGCCGGGAACGAGTGCATCCCAGATAGCCTGAGGGATATCGAAACCGTTCTGGCCCCATCCTCCGCCTGTGGTAGCAAAGCCTTCGAACTCAGTAAAGTCATGCAATCTGGGAGCGCTTACAGACTCGGAAAGGGTACCTACGCTTACAGAGAATACTTCCCAGTTGGTTCTTGCTTCCGCCTGAAGTCTTGCGCCCCAGAGAGTCTTATCCTCGCCGCAGATCTCTACGATCTGTTCATAAGGAACATAGCACTTGGAGCCATCTACAAGGATAGCCGCCGAATGTCCGTTGCCGCAGTAATCTCCATCCGATACACGGCTCCAGCCTGCTGCTGCATCGGGGAATACTGCCCAAAGGGTTCCGTCCTCAGATGCGTAGTTAAGCTCAATGGCAGTTCCGGGAACAAGTGCGTCAAAGATCTCCTGAGGGATATCGAAGCCGTTCTGGCCCCATCCTCCGCCTGTGGTAGCGAAACCGTCAAAATCAAGGATCTTTGTGTATTCGATAGCGGAATTTGACTTAAATGTACCAACACTTACAGAGAATACTTCCCAGTTGGTTCTTGCTTCTGCCTGAAGTCTTGCGCCCCATGTGGTCTTGTCATCGCCGCAGAGAGCTGCGATCTGCTCATATGTTACATAGCATTTTGACTCATCCACAAGTAACGCGGGATCATGTCCGTTGCCGCAGAAATCGCCGTCACCTACGCGGCTCCAGCCTGCAGCCGCATCAGGGAATACTACCCAGAGTGTTCCGTCTTCTGATGCATAATTAAGCTCGATTACAGAACCAGGTACAAGTGCATCCCAGATCTCCTGAGGGATATCGAAGCCGTTCTGGCCCCATCCGCCGCCTGTGGTAGCGAAACCGTCAAAATCAAGAGTCTTAACATATTCCTTCTCTTCGGTGGCTGTACCAACCTTGATAGAGAATACTTCCCAGTCTGAGGAGCCTTCACACTGAATTGTGGTGCCCCATGTGCTCTTATCCTCTCCCATAAGAGCCACGAGCTGGTCATAATCAACCTGAGCTACGGTATTTCCGCTGTTGCGGTAAACTTCGGTATGCTCATTGCCTGCCCACTTGCCGTCGCCGACTCTGGACCAGCCAACGGTTGCGTTAGGGAATACGAGCCAAATCTTGCCGTCGCCGCTCGAATATGAGAATTCGATAGTTGAACCGGGTACCAGAGCGTCGATGAACTCCTGAGTCATCTCAGCACCGTCCTGTGCCCATGCGCCAGACTTGGGATTAAATCCGGCAAGCTCCACAGCACCGCCGAGAGCAACAAGGTTCGTACGGTCTTCCTTCTCATTGCTGAAACCGGAAGGAGCATTGAACGCAACTTCTGTGCTTGCGGGCTTGATCGTGTTGCCGTCCTTGTCAAGGAAAGCAATATTGTCTACATAAAGAGTAGCGGGACCATGTTCGGTACCTGCGCCAAGGTCTTCCTTAAAGTATATAAGTGTGAGCGGAACATCCGCACCAAGTGTAACACCCTCAGGAATGCTTGTCTTTACAGTATAAGGATTCTTGTTAGCCATGAATACCGACCATGAAGAACCGGGCATCTTTGCAAGATTAGGCTCGGTCCAGAAAACGATCTGACCGGAAGTTGCACTGAATGAACCATCTGCGAAGGTAGTGCCGAGCTCCATTGAAAGGCTTGCTACATCTGCAGCCTTATCTCCGAGCAGGCTGTAAATATCGATTGCAATGACAGGAGTCTTCTTTTCTTCCCCCTTAGTGATCTTAAGAGCCTTGCTGCCGTTAAAATCAGCGATCTCGATAGTGGATGCATCTGCAGTTGCGAAACTTTCGAATACTGCAACGAAATCCATGTTTCCATCCTCAAAGTCTACACTGGGATCAACCTTAACCGCAGGTGTGGGAGTAGGCTTTGCTTCGGATGTGGGCTCAGCTGTAGGTGCCTGTGTTGTTGCAGGCGCTTCCGTAGCTGTAGGCTCGGTAGTACCGGTATTGTTACCGGACTTGCATGCGGTCAGGCCGAGTACAAGAACTGCAGCCATGACCAGAGCTAAAAATTTGTGCTTACCCAATTTTTTTCATCCTCCTTGTTTTTTAAAAAGATATTTTGAAAGTGAAGCGTGCGTTATCAGCCTACGATACCGCTTCGCTCAACACCCTCTATAAAGTATTTCTGAAGGCACAGATAGATGATGACTACAGGGAGTATAACAAGCACCGCACCGGCATCACGGTAGAGTTCCTGGATCGTCAGTGACATGATCTGGTCCTCATTCGCTATGATGCCCTGAAGGCTCGCTATTCTCTTACTGATAGCCGTACTGTCCGGTATCAGAAATAACTTCGCGTAGAATACGTCATTGAACTGCCATACGATGGAGAAAACGGTGACAGTAATGACGGCCGGGATGGCATTTACCAGCATTATCCTGCTGTAGGTGTAAAACATTCCGGCACCATCCACAAACGCAGCCTCTTCTATCTCCTTCGGGAGACCTCTGAAGAACTGGTTGAAGATGTAGATAAACAGACCCGAGCGCAGTCCGCAGCCCAGTAAAGTCATCAGATACATCGGGATGACGGTACCCATGATACCGGGAGTTCCGGTAAATCTGGTAGCCAGGCCGAACGGGTCGAATTTGTTGAATGTAAAGTAGATCGGAAGCATGATCGTATGCGAAGGGATAATGATCATTACCACTACGCAGCCGAACAGGAGCTTCTTGAGCGGGAATTCGAATCTCGCGAATCCGTAGCCGACCATCGAGCAGATAAGGAGCTGCAGCACGGTGATCGTGATCGTATAGATCAGACTCTTGAGCGCCGTCTTCCAGTAATCGAGTCTCAGTATCGCGAGCGCGTATTTCTCGGTCGTGGGATTGTGCGGGAGCACGAATACCATCGGGTTGAACGCGTCGGCGTCCGACTTGATCGAGTTGACCACCATACCGATGACCGGAGCAAGTATTACATAGCTTACGCCGATGAGGATGACATACTTGAAGATGATCAGCAGCATGTCTACCAGCTCGTTGCCGGCGATCCTCATTTTAAGAGGGTCATTCAGCGTATCCTTGACACGCGCCGACAGACTTTTGTTTTGTTTTGCTTTTGCCTGCACTGCAATGTCCCCCTTTCATCAGTTATAGTAGAACGTACGCTTCTGTATCAGACGTACTATGATGACCAGTATCGCGCACGTGACGATCGAGCTTACCAGGCTGAATACCGCTCCGAGACCGTAATTGAACTGTGTCAGCGCGGTTTCGTACGCAAGGTTTACAACCTCACTGTTGGTAAAGCTGTCAACGATCGTATAAACAACGTTCGTGATGATGTGCGGCATAACCATCGGGAAGGTTACCTTCCAGAATGTCTCGTATGCCGTAGCGCCTTCTATCTTCGCAACCTCATACATGGAGCCCGGTATCGACTGCAGCGCCGCGATGAAAATGATGATCTGAATACCGGAGGCCTTGATGATATCGTTTATTCGCGATACGGCCCCGGCCAGATAGTCGATCACCTTGGCGGGTATACCGAAGTTCATGAACATATTGACCAGATAGTCAATACTGAAGGCCAGCTCCGTCCCTGCTTTTGCGCTCACTTCCGCCGATGTGGTCGAGATACCGCCGTTCATCATCGTCTCGGCCAGATCCATCATCGCCGAGATCGCGCCCGAATTAAGGATAACGGGCAGGAAGAATATCGCTCTGAAGAATGCCCTTCCTGGGAATTTCTTGTTCAGGAGCATCGCCATGAACAGACTGAAGAATGTGATCAGAGGCACATCTATCAGCATGTTCGCGACCGAAGTCGTAAGTATCTGCTTGAAGGAGCCGTGCTCGCGGAACGCGTAAATGTAATTCTGCAGGCCGACATTCTCAAGCGTATAGCCGCCGACGTTCGGTATGGGGGTCAGTTTGGAAAAACTGAACTGACCGGTGAGCAGGATCGATCTCACATAAAAGATCACGAAGCCTGCGAACCACGGAAGAATGAAGAGATAACCCATTATCATTCTTCTGTTTCTGAGGGATAATCTGCGTTTCTTTTTCTTCATCTCATCCCTCCTATTGCATATGAAAGTGCGTCGATCGCAACACCGTCGACAGTTACCGGCTTCGATCCGTAGTTTACATAGATCGTTACTCCGTTGCTGTAGGTTACGACTCTTGCGTCACCCTCGATCCTGTGCGAAACGATCAGGTCGCCTTCCACGTTCTTAAGCGCCTCGTTTACGAAGCTGTACGAATCGACCGCTTCTTTTTCATGTACCGAGTACGTGGTCGAGTAGAAACGGTTGAGTCCCGTATTCTTCATCAGGCTCGACTCTTCTTTAGTGAACTGGTAGTGAGGAGCCGTACCCGTCTCTATCAGCTCGAGAAGCTTTTTCGTCAGATCGTACTTGTTCTCGTAGTTCAGGAGCTTTGACGAATAATCTATGCATCCGTGGATCACCATCTGGTAAAGCGGTATCGACGCGTCGCAGATAAAGAACTCATTGCCGTCGACCGGAACATTGATTATGTCGTCCGCGTATTTGAACGCATATGCGTTCGCTGAATCGAACAGGAGCTTCTTGCCGGTGCCCTCGAGCTTGTCGAGCTGGGCATTGAGGATGTTGAGCGCCTGCTCACGGTCTACGATGCCGGTCCTCTTTTTATCGGACTGGAGCGTATTGCCGAGGTCTCGTAAGGAGAGACCGTATATGTCGTACTTGCCGATCTTCGATGTGAACTTGTCCACATATCTGGGCAGGAACTTGGGTGAGAGCAGATCGTATCTGGTCTCCATGTATCCGAGCGCCGCAGTGTTTCGAAGAGTCGTGGGGTCATTCTGTCCGAATGCCGCTACGTATCCGCCGCCGTAGTAACAGGATGATTCCGCGTTGTAATTGAAACCGTTGTCGGCAAAGGTTACCTTCTGGAATGCCACGTCACCGTAGAGCTTTCCGCCGAGTCCCGCGAGCTTATCGTTGAGTTCCTCGAGTCCCGACTTTCCGCCGAGTTTGCCGACCACCCTGATATCATGTGGCGCGTCATGGTAGTAGCCCTCGTTGAACCAGCCCTGCAGGTTCATGACCTGGTTCTTTATGCCGGCAGCCGCGAGCTTATCCGCTATCTCACCGGCCTCATCGAAATCGGTCATCGAGAAAACATGCAGATAACCGATACCCAGGAAATGTCCGGTCTCCTTTACGCCCGAGATGATATCGTAGTAAAAAGGGATATCTCCGGTCTCATTATCGGGAACGAGCTTGCCCTCCGCGATGAGCTTTTCGCGGTAGTAGTTGGCGAGTCCCGAATATCCGAGGTAATCGTCCTT
>JAGCZE010000274.1 GCA_017960415.1 Lachnospiraceae bacterium | reverse complement strand
TATGCCGTCTCAAACCATGCACACTCGGGTCTGACCACCGAGAGTATGCGCAGTGAAGGACATTATACGATCCTGTATGACCAGATAAAGAAAGGGGACATATGCCTGTTCCAGTTCGGTCACAATGATCAGAAGCTGGAGAGTCTGAAGGCTTTTGAAGGATATACGGCGAATCTGAAACGCTACATTGACGAGATTCGGGCCAAAGAAGCAATCCCGGTGATCATTTCTCCTCTTGCCCGCAATACCTGGAAGGGTGACGGAACCTATAACGATCTGCTGGAAGAATATGCCCGGGCTTGCGAAACTGTTGCCCGTGATAATAAAGTGCCTTATATCGATCTTCATGCATTCAGCATGGATTTTGTGACCGGGAACGGACGCGAGACGGCCAGAAGATGGTATTATCCGTCGGATTACACACATACCAATGATTACGGAGCATACCTTTTTGCGGGATATGTTTACTCTGAACTGGTAAGGCAGGGGTTAATGACCGGGGTTTCGGAATTACCGGGTATACAGGAATGGCTGCCTCCGGTTGAACTGCCCGTTATCAGATTTCCGCAGGAAGAAGGCTGCGATGCGGCAGATGATAAAAATGCAGCTAACAATAAATCGAAGGATCCGGTAAACAGCACAGACAATGATCTGTTTGCTGAATTAGAGCGTCCCAATGATATCCTTACCCGCGCGGAAGCTTTCGAAATGGTGATAAAAACCGTGAAATTCTTCCCGACAAATGTTTATAACGATCTTTTTGCCGATGTTGTCGGGCATGAAACATATGCGGGAATCATCGAGTGCGCACTTCAGAACGGGATCATACCCGAATCGATGATAGAAACGGTGACGGTAGCAGATACAGAAACGGCGAAAGCGGCCGGAAAGGATGAAACGGCAGCAGGTACGCCAGAAAGGATTGGAAGTGCTGAGGCCGGGGACACCCCAAAATACATACATCCCGAAAAACAGGTTATGCTGAGAGAATTCCTTGCTGTCCTCAGACTCGGATACCTGAGCAGAAGACCGGAGGGAGATGTATTTACGAAGCTTGATACAGCCGGATTGAAAGATGAAGATGTAATAACAAGGGCACAGGCTGCTGATATTTGCAGGCAGATCGCGGTGTGATCTGAAATTGAGAAATAATACGATATAGAACAGTGATTTGGATATGGAGCTATTCGCAGGAGAAATTCAGCAAATGGCTTGATGAATGTAATTAATGATATGATCGCAGCTAATAATATACGTTTCAGGGGGATATTGACATGAACAAGAAAACTGGTTCATTTACGTTGCCGGGCGAGGCGGGCTATGAGGAACTTACGCTGAAGCTGGCGAAGGAATGGGGTGCGGACGTGATCCGTGACAGTGACGGAACCGTGCTGTCGGACGAGATCACAAAAGCGGGATACGGCATCTATTCTACTATTTGCATTATCCGCGACCATAATGAGTGGGCGAAGCAGCATCCCGACAAGCTGCAGCAGACATTTCTGATGTCGGATCCCGTTGTGGCTGTACCGGATGATGCTACAGCTGTAGACGTTCAAAAAGGCAATTCCCCTGTATCCGGTATTGGGCTGGATCATGCCTGCAAACTTCAGATCAGGCCTTTAGCGGGATATTTTACCGAACAGTTCAGGGTCAATTCTTCCGAATCTGCATTAAGATACTGGCAGGTATTTGACAGGACTGCCGATGCGGAGGTTGAAAGGTCAAAATGGAGTTATGACGCCAATTCCGAGACCGTGACGATCAATGACGCGATCCCTTTCCATATCTATACCGTCAATTTTCTGGCATATCAGATATGGGAGCAGATCTCGATGTACAATCATGTGACGAACAGCTGGGATAAGGAGCATCTGATGCCCATAGATCCGCGTACGCAGGAATGCCGTGATTACATGACGCAGTGGTTTATCGACTGGTGCGAGGCCCATCCTGATACTACAGTTGTAAGATTCACTTCGATGTTCTACAATTTCGTGTGGATCTGGGGTGAGGATGCCCGCAACAGATACCGCTATTCCGACTGGGGTTCGTACGATTTTACGGTAAGTCCCGAGGCACTTGATGATTTTAAGGAAAAATACGGCTATGCACTGACTTCCGAGGACTTTATAAATAAGGGAAAGCTTCATGTGACTCATATGCCTCCTGTGAAGAAGCAGCTTGATTATATGCGTTTCACAAATGAATTTGTTGTGGAATACGGCCGCGAACTCGTGGATATTGCCCATAAATACGGCAAGAAGGCTTATGTGTTCTATGATGACAGCTGGATCGGCGTTGAGCCTTACAGCGACCTTTTCCCGAAATTCGGCTTTGACGGCCTGATAAAATGCGTATTCTCGGGATATGAGGCGCGTCTGTGCGCGGGCGCGAAGGTTGAGACTCATGAGCTGAGACTTCATCCTTATCTGTTCCCGGTAGGACTGGGCGGACTTCCCACATTCTCCGAAGGCGGGGATCCTGCACTTGATGCAAAAAAATATTGGATCAGCGTCAGACGTGCATTGCTACGTCAGCCGGTCGACAGGCTGGGACTCGGCGGATATCTTCATCTGACCGAGGGATTTCAGGATTTTGTCGATACGATCACCGGGATCATGGATGAATTCCGCGAGATCAAGGAGCTTCACGCCGACGGAGGAGTTTATACATTACCCATAAAGATCGCGGTACTCCACAGCTGGGGCAGCTTACGCAGCTGGACGCTTTCGGGTCATTTCCACGAAACATATATGCATACGCTGATCCATATCAACGAGGCACTTTCGGGACTTCCCGTGGATGTGAAGTTTATAAGCTTTGATGATCTTAAGGGATGTGGAAATGAAGCCGGAAAGACAGCAGGGAGCGCAGGTGTGCTTGACGATGTCAATATCATTATCAACGCGGGCCGCGCAGGCTCGGCATGGAGCGGCGGAGATTCCTGGAATGATCCCGAATTGGTTGCTAAACTGCAGAAATGGGTATATGAGGGCGGTATCGTCCTGGGCGTAGATGAGCCTTCGGCGGTTCCGGGTGCGATGGACGGATTTGCGATGGCAGACGTACTTGGCGTAGGTCTCGATGACGGTGCAAGGGTATGCCACGGCAGATGGGCTTTTGATACCGATAAGGAGCTCGCAGCGAAGATATTCGGTAAGTCCGGTACGGACTTTGATAGTAAGGTGACATCAGATAAAACAGTTGCAGAAAGTAAGAGTACTGCAGCAGACCGATGTGTAGCGGCAGGATTTGATCTGCCCTGCAAAAAAGATATTTACCTGACTGACGGCAAGGCACACGTTATAGCTGAAAAGAACGGCATTCCCACATTTGCGATACACGATTTCGGACGCGGCAAAGGTGTATACATGGCGGGTTTTGAGAAGAACAATGCCAATACGAGGATGCTGCTGAATCTGCTGATGTACGCCGCGGGAATTGATTTGGAACAGCAAAATTATATTACCGATGATCCCGATACCGAATGTGCGTATTATCCGGGAAGCGGCAGGCTGGTTGTGATCAACAATTCTGAGATAGAGAAGCACACGAAGGTGAGAACCGATAAAGGTGTGAAAGAGTTTTATCTGAGGCCTTTCGAGACACAAATGATAGAGTTCTGATATTTCTGTGAACAATAGCTAAAAAACAAATATTTCAGGAAGGAGAAATCAGTATGATAAAAGGATTTAAAATGAAGCTTTATCCCGGCATGGAGGCGGAGTACGAGAAGCGCCACAACGAGCTGTGGCCGGAGATGAAGGACATGATCCATGAGCATGGGGGCAGCAATTACACGATTTTCCTTGATAAGGAAACCCTTACACTGTTCGGATACATTGAGATAACCGACGAGAAGCTCTGGAGTGAGAGCGCGGACACCGCGATCAATCGCAAATGGTGGGATTTTATGGCTGATATCATGGAGACCAATCCCGATAACAGTCCGGTGGCTGTAGACCTGAAGCCTTTGTTCCATTTGGATTGAGTACAGACTATAAATAAATCGCTCATTAAATAGTGGGCTGTCGCATATTGTTTTTGTGCGGCAGCTCATTATTCCCGAATGATATGGTCCGGCATTTCTTATGCGGCGCCGAACACCGCCATCAGAAGTGTGATCGTAAATAAAGAAACAGTTGTTGTAAGCGCAACTCCGGCGGAGAGGATCTTTGTATCTTCTCCGTTTTTTTCTGCTGTGATCAGGGGCAGGCTGCCGACGGGAACGGCACCCATAAGGCACATGGTCAGAGTAACGGTATTATCGAAGGATAATGCGCGCATGACGAAAACAATGATCACGGGGAAAAGCAGCATCCTGAGCAGTATATAACCCCAGAGACGGAAATTTTTTACAGCCTCAGAAAGGTGCGAACGGGCGATCGAAACACCGAGGATCACCATTGAGAGAAAAACAGTCGCATTGCCGATATATACCAGAGTGCTGGATACTATCAATGGAAGCTCGATGTCAAAACAGAAAACAATAAGTGTGAGCACTGCCATGACGGTGCCCGGATTCAGCATATTCAAAAGAGGATTCTTTTTCGGAGATTGTTTTTGCGCCTCTGCTTTTCGCCCGCTGTTCATGATCATGTACCCATGAGTGTAGAACAGCAGGCTGTATACGATATTTATGACGATCACATAAAGCATCGCATTCGGAGGGAGTATGGTCTTCGCTATCGGTATCCCCAAGAAGCCGCAGTTGGTGTAAACGGTCATCAGGTTGTAAAAACGGCGGTTTTCGGGCTCCGAGCGCAGGATATACGGCAGGATAAAGCCGAGCAGGACGAGCACGGCATAGAAAACGATACCAAGAATGATCGCGGTCAGCAGATCCTTTTTGGTGGCAGTGATGCCGCCCGAAAGGATGGAGGCCATGATCAGCGCAGGATTGCAGATATCAACGACAATGGCCGCCAGTTTCTTTGAAGTGACATCATCTATAACATCTTTCTTTTGAAGAGCAAAGCCGATTCCGGCCAGGATGAAGATCATCCCCATTTGCTGCAGAAGTACTGATATACTCATAATCAGGTATAATAATCTCTCTTTCCGTTTTGCTTGAGTTTCTTTTTTGTATGCCTCTGTCAGGATATATGGGTATCGCAGATCCGTACTGTCAGAGTCTTTATTATCATAAAGCTGATTTTCCACAGAGTATAGCAAATTTATGTGTGTACGTCAAATTTATGTCGGCTTAACCTTCGCTACGCGGAAGCCGTTTTTGGATATGTTCTTATGTAAGGGGATTATTTAAGTGCGACAGCCCGGGCGAGCCATAATATCGGAAGGTTGCGCCCAACCATGCTTTATGATACACTGAATGTACCTGATTTGGGGCAAAACAGATATTATCAAAAATGATCGGAGGAAATGCCATGCCGCCTGGAGGACGAATGGGAGGCCCTATTATGAGGGGCTTTATGACGGAAGAAGAAAAGGAAGGAACACCCAAGATCACTATGGCGCTTATAAAGCGCGTATTTTCTTATCTGAAACCATATTGGAAGCAGCTGATACTCGTGCTTATTGCGATAGCATTGTCTTCGGTAATG
>JAGCZE010000273.1 GCA_017960415.1 Lachnospiraceae bacterium | reverse complement strand
CGGAGTCAACTATTTCGACACGGCTTATGTCTATACAGGAAGTGAAGCAGCCATCGGCGAGATATTCGAGAAGAACGGTATCCGCGATAAGATCAAGATAGCGACCAAACTCCCTCAATATATGATCGGCAACAGGGCCGGCCTGGACAAAGACTTTAACGAAGAGCTTTCGAGGCTCCGGACGGATTATATCGATTATTACCTGATGCACCATCTGACCGATATCGCTATGTGGGAGAAGCTGAAAGGCCTCGGTGTCATCGATTGGATCAGTGAGAAAAAGGAAAGCGGTAAAATCCGTAATATAGGCTTTTCCTATCACGGGAATTCCGATAATTTCATGAAGATCCTCAATGATTATGATTGGGATTTCTGCCAGATCCAGTACAATTATCTGGATGAGGTATCCCAGGCAGGCGTCCGGGGTCTGAAGGCTGCTTATGAGAAGGGAATCCCGGTTATCATCATGGAACCCTTAAGAGGCGGCAAGCTTGTCAACATGCTGCCCGAGGGTGCCCTGAAGGCTATGAAAGACAGCGGAAAGCCCTGGTCTCCCGCCGAATGGGCTTTCAGATGGCTGTACAACCAGAAAGAAGTTACCGTAGTTCTCTCGGGAATGAATTCTCTCGATATGGTAAATGAAAACTGCAGGATCGCGTCGGAAGCAACAGCCGATTCTTTTACAGAGAACGAATTTTCCACACTGGATAAGGTTATTTCCGAGATAAAAGCCCATGAAAAAGTCGGCTGCACAGGCTGCCGTTATTGCATGCCCTGTCCCAAGGGCGTGGATATACCCGGTATCTTCAGGTGCTACAATGCCATGTATACCGAGAATAAACATGAAGGACGTTTCCAGTTCGCCCAGACCGTGGGTCTGACCCGCGAACCCGCATTCGCTACACAGTGTATAGGATGCGGCAAATGCGAGCAGCACTGCCCTCAGCAGATCCCCATCCGTGAGAAGCTTAAAGAGGCCGACAGTGCCCTTCGTCCGCTTCCCTACAAGGTCGGCATAAATCTTGCAAGAAAATTCATGTTCAGAAAGAACCGCAGATCGAAAGAGCAATAATAACAAAAAACAGATCAAATCTGCATCAGTACAATAAAAAGCCGGTATACCATATCGTTTTTCCTCACGGTGTACCGGCTTTTCAGTTATCTTTTTATAGTTCTTTGTACTTTAGCAACTCCTTAACATAGGCCTTTCCGTACACAGACAGATTGCTGCCTTTTCTGGTGATATAACCGATCACCAGCGGGTCTTCCTCCTTCAGCTTGACCGATACCATGCCCTGTAATATCGCATCATCTTCGGCAAGCATACCCGATCCTATCGAGTAGCCGCCCAACTGCGATATGATCTCCATCGTGGTAGCCCTGTCATCGGATTTGATCAGCTTCTGAAAGTCATAATCCGCCATAGCTTCTTCACTTAAGTAGAAAGCACCGTTATCACTCTGGTCGAAGGAAATACACGGATAATCCTTCAGTTCCTCGATGGATATTTCCTTACGCCCGGCAAATTTATGATCCTTCCAGAAATATGCATATGTTTCCTTCCTCATCAGAGGCACGAAATCCAGCATATATTCCCTGATCAGTTTCTTTATGATATCCTCGTTTGCGTGGGAATATGATACTATACCCACTTCGCTTTTAAGATCCCGGACATGTTCAAGGACTTCGTTGGTTTTGGTCTCATGTATCGAAAATGCATATTTTCCGGGATCGAACCTTTTTATTACATTCGTAAACGATCTGATGGCAAAGTTGTAGTGCTGTGTGGATACGGAAAATTTTTCGGTGCTGCCGTCCTGCGACAGATATCTGTTTTCTACCAGCTCGTACTGGCTTACAGCCTTCTTGGCATAAGTCAGGAAATCTTCACCTTCCGGAGTAACGGATATTCCCTTGTTGGTCCTTTCGAAGATCCTGATCTTAAGCTCTTCCTCAAGCTCCCTGATACTTGCGGACAATGCCGGCTGTGATATATAGAGTTTCGTCGCTGCCTCACGCATGGAGTCTGAAGCAGCGACGATAAGCGCATATTTTAACTGATTGATATTCATCTGTGATCCTTAATTTCCATAAATCCTGTCCGATCAGGCATTTTCAAGCTTCTCTATTCCTTTGCGGATACGTTTCAGGCTCTCATCCTTGCCGATGATCGTCATGATCTCGTATGCTCCGCCGGGTGTGGTCTGCTTGCCCGATACTGCGGTGCGCAAAGGCCACAACGCCTGACCGTTCTTGATCTCTTTCTCTGCCACATAATCCGCAACAAGTGCCGAAAGAGAATCATTGTCATAGGTATCGAGCGCCTCAAGCCTCGGAAGCAGATCCTTAAGGGCTGTGAGAGAATTCTCCGAATTGGTCTTCATCTTCTTGTGGGTATACATCTCGATATCATAATCGGGAAGCTCCTCGAAGAAATCGATCATGTCCGGGATGTCGCACAGCGTCTCGATCCTGGTCTTTACAAGAGCTGCAATGGCCTTGAGGTCATAATCCTTCGTAACGGCCTTTTTTACATACGGAAGCGCCATCTCATAGTATTTCTCATCATCCATGGTCTTCAGATACTCGCCGTTCATCCAGCGCAGCTTCACCATGTCAAATACTGCGGGTGATTTGCTGATCTTCGTATAATCAAACTCGTCAATGAGCTCTTTAAGGCTCAGTATCTCGCGGTTGTCAGCGCTGCTCCAGCCTAAGAGTGCAACGAAATTAACTATTGCCTCAGGAACAAAGCCCTGCTCCAACAGATCCTCAAATGAGGAATGGCCGCTTCTCTTCGAAAGCTTCTGATGCTCCTCATTGGTGATCAGGGGAAGATGCACATATGTGGGCTCCTTCCATCCGAATGCCTGATAGAGCCTGGTATATTTCGGAGTGGAAGAAATGTACTCGTTACCTCTTACAACGTGGCTGATCTCCATCAGATGATCGTCAATAACATTCGCAAAATTGTATGTGGGGAAGCCGTCAGACTTGATCAGTATCTGGTCGTCAAGCTCATCATTGTTGATAGTGATCTCGCCGTAATTGGCGTCGGTAAATGTCGTGGTGCCCTCTCTGGGTATGTTCTGTCTGATAACAAAAGGCTCTCCTGCTGCAAGCTTCGCCTCAACCTCTTCTTTGCTCAGTGACAGACAATGCTTGTCGTAATGAGTGATGGTCTCTCCGCCGGCCTCCGTGGTCAGGGATGCCAGTCTCTCTTTTGTACAGAAGCAGTAGTAAGCATCTCCCTGCTCTACGAGCTGCTTTGCATATTTCATGTACAGGCCCGATTTTACTCTCTCGCTCTGTACATACGGTCCGTATCCCTTGTCCTTATCGGGGCCCTCATCATGGATGATCCCGGCCTCAGCCAGTGTTCTGTAAATGATATCTACCGACCCCTCTACAAGTCTTCCCTGGTCGGTATCCTCAATCCTTAAAATGAAATCTCCTCCCGCATGCTTTGCGATCAGGAACTCGTACAAAGCCGTACGGAGGTTTCCCACGTGCATCTTGCCCGTAGGCGAAGGTGCATATCTGCTTCTTACTCTGTCCATATCTCTATCCCTTCTTTCATACACCCTGTCATATATGCTGCCTTCATCTGGTTTACCATCAGAACAGCCACTATGAAGGCTTCCCCTTGATTAGATCAGCATAGCTGATCTTAACAAGTTTTGCTTTGCAAAACTATGGGGAACTGCTGTCTGCGGCTGTTATTTTAGCCGCAGGCTGATGAGGTGTTTTTATACTTTGTGAATAATCTTCTGCGGGCACTTCTCGGCGCATTTGCCGCAGCCCGTACATTTCTCGTAATCAATATGTGCGATATTGCCTTCAACCGTGATCGCTCCTGCTTCACACTGCTTTGCGCAGATACCGCAACCGATACAGCCGGTGGTGCACTTTTCCTTGACTTCCTTACCCTTATCGCGTGAACTGCAGCCTACGGCATACTTGCTTTCATAAGGACGAAGCTCGATCAGGTGGTTCGGACATACCTTTGTGCAGGCGCTGCAGCCTACGCACTTTTCCTTGTCAACTACCGCCACGCCGTTTATTACGTGGATCGCGTCGAACTTACATGCGGTAACGCATGAACCGTAACCCATACAGCCGTAGATGCACTCTTTTTCGCCGTGTCCGGGGATCAGTGCCAGTTTGCGGCAATCGGGAATACCCTGATAGCGGTACTTAACCTTTGTTTTATCGCAGGTGCCGCTGCACTTTACATATGCAACCTTCTTTACCTGTTCACCTGCTTCGGTTCCCATGATCTCAGCGATCTTTGCAGCATCGCCGCCGGCACACGCGGTTACCGAGGCTTCACCCTTTACGATCGCTTCCGCACAGGCATCACAGCCTGCAAAGCCGCATCCGCCGCAGTTGCTGCCAGGAAGGCATTCTCGTACAGCCGTAACTCTTTCGTCGGTCTCTACGGCGAATTTCTTCGCAGCCATGCCAAGCAGCAGACCGATCAGGAGTCCTGTCGCACCGACCACTCCGCCGGCTGTCAGGATCGCACCTGCGCTCATTTCGAGCCACGACAGTCCCGGCAGTAAATATATCAAGATACTCATCGAAATCATACCTCCGTATATATTAGATCATTCCCGCAAAACCGCAGAATGCAATAGCCATGAGTCCCGCAGTGATGAGCAGTATCGGCGAGCCTTTCAGTACATGAGGAATATCGTTATCTTCGATCCTTTCACGGATACCCGCAAGTATTATGATCGAAATGCAGAAACCGATGCTGGTTCCAAGACCGTTTACAACACTCTCGAGGAAATTGTAATCATTCTGGACATTGAGCAGGGCTGCACCTAAAACGCAACAGTTGGTAGTGATCAGAGGAAGATACACACCCAAAGCCCTGTACAGCGAAGGGATGAATTTCTTCAGCACCATTTCAACCAGCTGTACGAGTGAGGCGATCACTGCGATGAATACTATCGTATCCATATACGCAAGGCCCAGTGGAACAAGAATAAACGCATGTATCGGGTATGTAACCGCCGATGCGATCGTAACTACGAAAATAACCGCGGTACCCATGCCGACTGCCGTATCGGTTTTCTTTGAAACGCCGAGGAACGGACATATTCCGAGGAATTGCGACAGGACCGCATTATTGACAAATGCCGCACCTACAAGGAGTAATATCAAAGCTTTCATGCTTTACCTCCTTTCGCATCTTCCGTAGAATTCGCAACAGTGTTATTTACAACTTTTTTGGCTTCTTCCGCGGTTTTCGCATTAGCCTCAGCTATATTGACCGCTGCGCCGCCTTCGGGGAAGGCTTTCTTGGCAACTGCCTTGGCGCTGGCCTTCAATGCAGCCTGTTCGTCCGCAATGCGTTCAAGCAGTTCACGGTTCGAAGCACATACATAACCGTGGCAGTTCGTGCAGTCGCCGCCGCATGCAAGAGGCTCTGCAGCAGGTGCATCACCGTTGGT
>JAGCZE010000272.1 GCA_017960415.1 Lachnospiraceae bacterium | reverse complement strand
TTTTGCTCACGCGCAAACATCTCAAAGCATTCGTCATCGAAACAGTCCGTTCCGATAAACATTTTCGGATCGTAGTACTCACCGTAATCTTCATATTTCGCAGACACATGATCAAGCCAGACAGCGCTGATCTTCTTGTAGTATTCCTCATTAACCAGTCCCTGCGGCCTGTAATCGCAGACGATCTTCTCATAATCTGCCTGTTTTGCTTTGATATCCAGATATGGAACGAGCCTATATTTCTTTTCCGTCGCGAAAATACTATCGCTCCGCTTCATTATCCAGACATCAGCAGCTTCGATCCCGAGCTTGTCTTTCAACACCGGAATGAAATCATTTGCAGGATAACGCTTGCCTATTGTGTTGCCGCCTTCTTCCACTTGTCAGTCCACCTCACACATTCATACTGAAGCACCAGTTGCCGATCTCGGTCTTCGCTGCCGGAACATTCCTGTGATCGAAGCAGGCAAAGCCGTTCGACTCATAGAATATGGTGTTCCCGACGGAATTCGTGATCAGCGAGAGGAACTTGCCGCCCTTCGATCTGACGTAAGGAATCATGTATTCCTGAATATCTCTGGTGCCGATTCCATGCCTCTGACTGTCAGGCCTCACGGCAAGGATCTCGACGTAATAAACACCGGGATTGCTCTTATTAAATCGGTCTGCGGGTGCCACGCATTTATCATACATGGAAAACCATGCCAAGGGCGTAAAGCCATAGCGCAGGAGCATACCTAAAGCACCCGACGTAACGTATTCGCCGAATCCCGCCTGCTTCCTGCCGGGCGCATGGAGAGAAAAAGCCGTTATGATCACACCGTCATCCACGCCGACAACAGCCTGCTTGCGCTTGATCTCGGCCTTAAAACAATGAACATGAAGTTCATATATGAATTTCCATCTCTTCTTGGGATCTGCTACAAACGGCCTGTAGAAATCGTATTCCATAAAGGCATCTGCGCACAGCTCGCATATTTCCTTAAGGTCCCTATCTTCAGCAACTCTATATGTCAGCATAATCTGCTCCATTCGCCGCAAAGGCTGATCTGACGTGCGCGTGCTGCTTCCCCGACAAGGCAATTATAGCATGGGGACCGGAGTAAAGTGGACTGTTGTTTTATCTCTAATACTTCGTCCAGGCTCCTGATCGTATAATCCTGGCCGTAATCTTTTTAGGGGTTCTATCCCCAATCAGAGCGGTCGTAGCCGGACATTTTAACGTGTGTCGCATAAACATTCTATTCCAGAAAAAAGTCCGACCAAGTCGGACTAATTTCTGGATTCTTATTCGTTTTCTCGGTCTCTTTCAAGTACAGATCTGATATCTTCAGCCCTTTTTCTTGCTTGTTCTTTATCCCATTCAGCCAAAAGCTTTTTTGCCTCCTCATCATCATAATAGTACACAGTTGTTTCATATGTTTCTCTGGTTGCATCACGTTCCTTTATGAAGTTCATTGTATCTTTGTCGACGCTGTTCCAGCCCTTAGTATCAATTGTCGCAACAACAGATTCAGGTGGATACTTCGCCATTTCCATTGCTGTTACCCTTTTGATAAAGCTGTTTAAGTAAAGGTAAATACAGCCAATGATCAAACCGAAGATCAGGATAATGATCAAGATTGTCTTTGCAGCAGTATGTGATGTGTATTCACCGATCTCATTCTTATCATCCATCTCAATTGTCCTCCATGAAGTATTCCATCGTGATCGATTCGATCGCGCTCATCGGCTGGTATTCGTAACTGACCATCTCCATCGTGCCCTGGTCGATCTCGCTCAAATTTTCCAAAGTGATCGTTCCGCCGGGAACTTCGATGAGACCGTATTCCTGTGCCATCTGAAGCATTCCGAACGCTGCTACGAAGAGCACAGCGATGAGGACCATGATTCCGGCAAGTATTATCAGAAGCAGCTTGAACTTACTTATGGGTTTCTTATTAGCTCTCATTGTCATTGCCCTCCGAAAAGTATTTCCTGTTGCTGATATACTACAACGGTAAATATTGAAAGTCAATGACTTTTTATCGTAATTCGATATATTTTTCTCGAAATGCACAAAAGCACCAGGTTGCAAAAATGTTGCGGTTTTAGGGGCACAATATGGCAACAATTAATACATTTCGGGCCTTGTTGCAAGTTTTGTTGCAATTCCAAGGCCGGATTTGGCAACATTTTCAGTCATCACCTTTGGGTGCTGAATGTTGTTTCTTTATTCGTAGAAGTTTTTGATTACACCTATAATGATTCCTAAGGTCAGGCTTGCCACGAGGACCGAAGATATGATTATTCCGGCTATGGCCAAACCTCTGCCACGCTCATTTTTTTTCTTGGCCTGGACAAGACCGATAATGGACAGGATCAGGGTTACTATGGAAGGTATTCCGCCCAATAAAATCGTGCCCAACGATGAGAAAAAACCGACCACGCACAAGATATTGTTCTTCTGCTCAGGAATATAAACGATCGGCGTCCGGGGCGAATCATATGAAGGTTCCGGCTGCAGAGGAGCTGCAAATGAAGGCGCAGGCTGAATTACGGGCGCGGGCTGCGGTGCGGGTGCAGATACCGGTGCGGGCACAGGCTCAGACGCGGCAGACTGTGAACCAGGTGTCAGTACAGTACCGCATTCGGAGCAAAACCTTGCATCATCAGGGAGCTGAAAACCGCAATTAGGGCAAAACATATCATCTACCTCCTTCTCATTCCATCTTTTATTATACCAAGCATCCGCCTGAATAGGAGAACTTTAAGCACCCGATGCGCGCCGCAGCTGTTAAGGCAACGCGCGCGAAAACATATTCAAATAGGAACGCGTTTCCGTTATCATATTGGAAGAGGAAAAAAGGATAGGAGAATTCGACATGGATATTGCTAAGATGGCTGAAAACTTAAAGAAGCTGAGAGAAGATCACCATCTCACTCAGGAGGCACTGGCAGAAGCTCTGGGCGTTCCGGAACTCGCTGTGT
>JAGCZE010000271.1 GCA_017960415.1 Lachnospiraceae bacterium | reverse complement strand
GGGTATCAATCTCAAGGACAACGGGATTCTGACCGCCACCGGAGTGAAGATCGAGGATGCGGGCGGAAAAGGTATCGACATAGCCCGGAATTGCAAGGTAATTCTTACGGATTGTGAGGTTTGCGGCTGTAAAGCTTATGGAATCGATGCAGACGAGAATTCCGATGTTTCCATGACCGGATGCAGGATACTTGATAACAGCGGCAAGGGAGTCAGTATCAGAAGTTCGGTGAATGCAGTAATGACTGATTGCTCGGTCAACGACAGCGGCGCAAAGGGAGTGGATATCGGAACAGGTTCAACGGTCAGCATGAACAATTGTCTGTTATCGGGAAATACCGGCAGAGCTGTCGATCTGTCCGACAATACAGATGTTACTATCATCGGATGCAGGATTTACAAGACCAAAACAGACGCGGTCACCGTTGACGGAAATAACGCAAGGATAACCGTTTCAGACAGCTTTATCATGGATAATAACGGTGAAGGCCTGCATCTGAAAAACGGAATCATCAATATCAGCGGCAATACGATCAAAAATAACTGTCTGACCGAAAGTGACGGCAATGCCGTAAAGATGTTCGGAGGCATCAGCGGAAGCTTTACCGACAACATTCTGTCGAATCCGAATTCCAAAAATGAGATCAAGATTGACAGTGCGAATCTTTCACCTGCGATCCCTACCGCCAAGACAGGAAAGGTAATCGGAACCACCGATGCCGGCGGAAACAGATTTGAATGATAATAACTCGGTTGCAAGAGGTTCGAAAATGAACAGACTGATAAATACTTTTAAGTATGGATCATGGAAAACACGTTTATTTTTCGGTGCGATATTATTGGCACTCGTAGGCGGTGCGGCTGTTGTAGCCGCAGCCGCCTTTGCCGGTTTGGGAATCATTCCGATCGCAGTCGGCGGTGCCGCGATGGTTATGGGCATAGGCATGTCTACGATGGTTACCGTCGTTTCGGATGAGAATGATGAGGAGAATCCTGAAAACGCTTTGGGTGACGGACAGGGCGGTGATGCCGGAGATAATGCAGAGCCCGGGAAGAACCCTGATGGCGGAAATGAACCGGGGGCGGGGGAAAAACCGAATGACGGAGGAAAAGCAGAAACCGGGAAGAACCATGATAATGTAGACAATACGGAAGCCAACAAGAGTTCCGGTAATGGAAATAGTACAGATCAAACTGATAATACGGCTATCGGGAATAAGTCATTAGCTCTGGAAAATACAGGAAAAACAGCCGTTGAGAAAGGTACTGCAAATGATTCCGCAGTCAATGGAGGAACAACCCCTGACAGCGCTGCGACCAACAACAAAACAACCGGGAACAGCGCCGGAACAAACCGCAGAGCAGACGGGGAGGCTCCTGCAGCAAACGAACTCGAATCACTTGAAAAGGCTGTACAGCGTATTAAGGACAGTGTGATATATGCCGATGACGGCGGAAGATATGTGCCGGATGAGATAACAGAAAAAGCTGTGCCGAAGGCTTCTTATGTCATGAAGCGTGTGAAGACCACAACAAGTCTTTCGCCTTCGGACGGGCCGTTTATTGATGGTCTTCCTCCTGAAAAACCTCCGTTTTCCGATGAGGACAATTCAGTTAAGTCGGAGAATGCCAAGGCAGTCAAAACATCCAATACAGGGATAAATTCCAATACTGTTCTGAAAAACGAAGTAAAGCCGGATTCAAAGAATTCCGGTGATGCATATGGAGCTTCAGGCAGAGAAGGTAATCAAAGCGGTGAAAAAAGACAGGTACATGAATTCTATGCGATCGGCAGGAAAACTGCCATTGGGAAAAAGAATCCTGCTAACGGTATGACAGATACGGCATCCGAGGTTGATGCAGAAAAAGGATCGCTCGGATCGCTTTTCGGCCGGTTATTTTCGATATTCAAAAGAAATCCTGACAATTCAGATCCCGAGAAAGAAAAGGAAATATCGGATAAAAAGGCTGAAAAAGAAGCTAAAAAAAGACATTTTCTTCAGGGCCGGAAGACCAGGGCTGAACGCAAAAAAATACGCCGCAGGATCAAAGAAAAAACCGATGAGTATGCCGACGATCTAAGTGAGAAATTCGAGAACGAGCTTAGTTACGCCGACAAAGAGAAACTGCGTGAAGAGCAGTACGCCAGGGAAGTTGAAAACCGCAGGTCGAGCAATTCCGGAGAAAACCCGACAGACAGAGGACAAAGAACTCCTGTAAAGTCCGGTATAACTGAAACAGAACAGAAAAAGCCTGACCGCAGAGTTGTGAGCATAAGCGGAAAAGAACCGGTAGGTGACGAAACTGACAGCTCCGAACCGGAAGAGGAAGAAAACGGCGGCTTTTTCAAGAAAATCGGTGGATTGTTTGTCAAGCTCTTCGGCAATGTTTATGATGAACCCGAAGACAAGGAGAACAGTGACAGCTCTTCCGGAAAGCGGATGAAGCGTGACAGCAAATCCGATGAGGACGGTTCATTTGCCGACAGCAAAGAAGACAGGAAGAAAAAAGAAAAAAAGAAAAAGGCAAAAGACAAAAAGAAAGACAAAAACAAAGATAAAGCCGATGCCGATGATGACGATGACAACATAAGCCGGGAGGAAGAGTTAAGGCGCAGGCGGGACCGTGAGAAGGATATTGCAACAGGCAGGGCCGAAAAGAATCCTGAGACCGAAGAACCCCTCCGTGAGCGGCTTCCGTGGGAGGAACCCGATCTTTCGAAGTACAGCGCTTCCAACATGAAGAAGATCATCAAGGCCAGAAAGCTTGGAAAAGACTTTATCCCCGTATTTATCGAAAACTGGGGGAGCAAGCATATTACCCAGACTCCGGCTCTTTGTTATGTAAAAGATGATCATATTCATTTCCTGTTGCTTGAGGGAGATCTGGAACGGGATGTTTCCGTGCCTACGGATAAGTTTATCAATGTATGGTACAGGAAAAACGTTCCGGTGGTCAATCTGAAGGCGTACAAAAACATCAAGGAAAATATGGGGGCTTATGACATGTTTGAGGATGTTATGCCTTCATTTGCATCATCAACGGATCAGATGGGTGGAACAAGCTACAGCCAGAATCTGTATTTGCTCGGCAATGATATCGCACTTGCCCCTCCGTCTATGAGAGAGCTGAGGAAGCGGTTCAGGTTCAATACCAATATTTTTGATTCGCTGAATACCAGGGGAGAGTACAGCGACTATTTCAAGAAGGCTTACGAGAACAGGATATTGTGGACCGACAATGTCATAGGTCTTCAGGAATACCAGCGCAGGATCAGGGCAATCCTTCAGGAAATGGTCAATGACGATAATCTGCTGAAGTTTGAATTCGAAGATGACGTTGCCAAGATGGTGCAATACAGACTTATTACAGACGAGTATGCAGACTTTTATCTGAATCTGAAAGGCAAAAAGTAAACAGATGCACAGAAAAAAGCTAAACTTTCAAAAGACAGGATAAAACGGACATACTAAATAATGGAACTAAACAAAAAGGAAGGTAGATTACTTATGAGTGAAAACGAACAGAACAACCGGAGCAATGAGGCCGGTATCCCCCAGGTACTTGAGGATTTTCTTGACGCTCCGACGGTGGAAGCGAAGAGAAAGATATTGGAAGAGCGCAGTGATGAGATAGACGAACGTACATTGCTCAATATTGAATTATCACTGGATATTGTCGGTAAGGACGGGGCGACCAAGGATGACCGTATCGGATATGTAATGTATTATCTGCGCACCAGAGGACGCTTTGAAACAACAAGGCTGAGATAGGATTTTCTGCAAATAAACAGTAAATAAGGCCTCCTTAAGATTTTTAATCTTGGGAGACCTTTTTTTGAGGTTAATGAAAGTATTTTATTTACGAAAATGATCATTACATTCGGCAATGATATCCGCTATACTCTTACCCTGTTCGGTGGCAATGCGGGAGAGATCGTCATATTCATATTTCGAGCGTTTGACTCCGTATCCCGATGAGGTCTTGCGTCTTACGGGACCATAGGGAGTATCAACGGTTTCGATCTTTCTGTCAAGAATATAGCGGCCCATCTCGCATCTTCTTATACCCAGAGTAGTTGTATGTTTGAAAATGAGTTCTACAATCGGATTCAAGCGTTCTTTTTTGCATAATACGCGGATCAGCGTGCCGGGGCGTCCCTTTTTCATGCCGATGGGGACTGTGTAGACATCAAGCGCTCCTCCGTCAAACAACCTGTCTACGGCATATCCGATGCTTTCTGCGGTCATATCGTCAACATTGCAGGAGAGTTCTATCACAGAGTCATTATTATCTAAAGATTCCCCGAACATTGCGCGTACGCAGTTTGCAGCAGGAAAGTCCTTGGTTCCCATGCCGTATCCGACGGATTCCGTTCTCATGACCGGCATATTTTCGAAGCGGTCAACGAAATATTTGAGGAGCGCCGCACCTGTCGGAGTGCACATCTCACCTCTGATCTCACCTGCGTAGGCAGGGATGCCCTGCAGGATAAAAGCTGTGGCGGGCGCGGGAACAGGAAGGATGCCGTGGGCACATTTTACCTGCCCGAAGCCGGTACGTACCGGAGAGGCTATTACGACGTCGGGAGAGAGTTCATTCATAAGATAGCATACTGCGGTAACATCGGCCACAGCATCCATTGTACCGACCTCATGAAAATGTATATCGGTAATCGGTACGTTATGCACATGGCTTTCGGCTTCCGCGATCAGACCGAATACCTTCAGGATGTTGTTTCTGACTACGGCCGGGAGCTCCAGATGATCCCTGATGATATGCTCGATGTCCGCAAGACCGTGATGCACATGGCTGTGGGAGTGACTGTGAGAGTGTTCGTGCTCATGATCGGGAGTGTGTTCATGCCTGTCATCATGTACATGGTCGTGAGTGTGCTCATAGTGATTCTCGTGTGAATGATCATGTCCATGGTCGTGCGTATGTTCATCATGCAAATTGTCATCATGACTGTGCATACTGCCATCATGAATATGCTCTTCACAATAATCCTCAGCGGATTCCTCAGCCCCGCGCACGGTAACCGACATATGTGTGCCGGTGATCCCGCATTTCACGGAAGGTACGGCAGAATAGATCACATCGGGAATACCGATGGAGTTCAGGCGGTCGATCATGTCCTGTTTATCGGGGAAGAGTTCAAGCAGGGCAGCAGTCAGCATATCGCCGGCGGCTCCCATTCCACAATCAAGATAAAGAGTCTTCATTCATTTTCCTCCGTAAAATACAAATGCTAAAGCCAACATGCCATCCTGACACATATAAATCTTGATCAGGTATGATACCGGGTTGTGCGGTCAGCACCCGATATGCTTTTTGAGCTCGTCAACCGCAGAGTGAACCAGAGTATTAATATTTGCATTGGCAACCCCCACTACCGTATTGTTGCATTGATTAAACGGGATCAGGATCCTCTTCGCGCTGCTCTGCGCACCAGAAAGAGCCATCAGCGGT
>JAGCZE010000270.1 GCA_017960415.1 Lachnospiraceae bacterium | reverse complement strand
TTTCGTTCTCATCACACACAATACATACGGCTTCCTTTTTGCATGAAAGCCAATAGGGAGGCTTGTTTCTTTTGAAATCCTTTATCAGCGATTCCTTACTGATATTCTCATCGACCTTGAGGTACGTGATTTTCTCAGTATCGCTGTTGGTAGCGTACAGGTTCAGCAGCTCGGGTTTTACCAGTGTCTTCATCTTCATCAGACCTCCTTGTGATGAACACTCATTTCCGCTTTCTACGTCATACACAGCATACCACCCGCAGCCCGGCCTGTCACTAAACCGGTGGTTCATAAAGGTTGAGTCACCCCCGTTTTTTATGTCAGACAAGCTTCAAAAAAATTTAAAAAAAATTTCAAAAAAGGGTGAAAGATTTTTTCATTCCCGGGATATATATACCTGCAACCAAACAATCGAATATCACAAATCACATGGAGGACACACATGAAAATGATGCTTGTTGGCTCTTTGGACGATTTAAACCCCACCGTCAATGAAATCCTTATGACGGAAGATGCTCAAGAAAAAGAAGATATTTATTACTCAGTTGATTCCATGCATCTTTATATGAAAGAGATTGGCCGGATACAACTTATTACTTCAGAAGAAGAAATCAAGCTGGGTAAAGAAATCAAAGAAGGCGGTCCAAACGCCCTAGATGCCAGAAACAGGCTGGTGCAGGCAAACCTGCGTCTGGTTATCCACTGTGCCAAGCGATTTCTCGGAAGAGGCATGGACATGGAAGATTTAAATGCCATGGGAACCGAAGGTTTGATAAGGGCAGCCGAGAAATACGATTATACTCTCGGATTCAGGTTCAGCACCTACGCCACATGGTGGATTTGCCAGGCAATCTCCCGCGGGATTGCCGATGAGGCCGGTCCGGTCAGAATCCCAATTCATCTGCAGGAAATGATTAATGCGGAAAGCCGTTCAAAGTGTTCTCGGGATGCTTGAGCCAAAAGAAGCTCTGGTGCTTTCTCTCCGCTACGGTATCGGCGTCCCCCATCCCTTGACACTTGAAGCCATCGCCAATCGTCCGGAATTCGGTGTCACACGCGAGCGCATCCGCCAGATAGAAGAAAAGGCGCTCCGTAAAATCCGCCGCAGTCCGAAGATGATAAAACTGCTCAGGGATTATGCGGCTTGAAATTATACAGTATTCCATCTGTTGCACGTCCCGCTTGACGAATTGATAGGTTCACGTGAGATTAATATGAATTTTCATACCTTCCCATCTCTTTAAAAACCATCATCATCTCATTTGTCAGGCTCAGATTGTTCTCCTGCAGGACAATATCCCCGCACCTGACCCATTCGGCGTATTTCAGCTCACTTTCATCGATCCTTATCTCTGCCTTTCCGTCTGCATCACAGAAGAAGCCCACCAGAATGTCCTGAGCCATACCCCACGGCTGTGATTTGTAGTATCTGATATTCTTAACACTGACACCGGTTTCTTCCATCACTTCCCGTGCTACGGTTTCTTCCAGAGTCTCCCCGATCTCGGTAAAGCCGGCTACAAGAGCATTTCCGCCGTATCCGGTTCTGTATTTCGCGATCAGCAGGCAGTCCCCTTTCGTTACTCCGACAATAACAGCCGGATTGATACGGGGATAAATGACATTCCCGCACTCCGGGCATCGCATCGCGCGTTCCTTGTCATCAAAGTCAAGCCTTTTCCCGCATTTTCCGCAAAAGCGGTTATCCGCATACCATTTCCACAGGTGATATCCCGTGAAAGCGGCATATACTTCCGTTCCGGAGCCTGCGCTGCGGATTTCCCGTATCGTCATGTACACAAAACCATCCTTCAGATGATCCTCTTTATCTGTGGCAAGGAAAAAACGCTCTTCATCAATTGAGAACAGATATATTGTATGAACATCCAATAACCCATCCCACTTAGGGAAATGTATTCTGCCATTTTCAATGTTTACGAGCATTTTCCCGTCCCTGTCAAAGAACAGTATTGTTTCTCCGGTCTTCGGATTAAGCTTCCTGAATGAATTATCAAGCCTGCTCGGGGCGATATCCTGTATCATTACGTATATTTCCTTTCGTCAACGCTTTTCGGTAATTTTTCACCCGGCACTGCGCTCTTTCCCACCTTTCTTCTTCCAGTTCAGCGCAATGACTATGATCATATAGACGATTGTTATGACCGGCCAGCCTCCAACCGTCACTATAAACAGTATCTCGGGGCTCAGCGCGTCGCCGCTTTCCAGAAAAATATACAATTCCGAAAGCAGCCCCAGGACCATAAGGACACCGAACAACGGCGTAACAAGTATATAAACAGCCTTAAACGCCGGATGCAGATCTGAAATATTGCCCGCAAACTTCTTTACGAGCAGTTTGTGGCAAAGCAGTATAAACTCCACGAACACTGCGATGCCTG
The DNA here is from genome assembly GCA_017960415.1 of Lachnospiraceae bacterium. Next base: position 3,309 of record JAGCZE010000270.1, on the reverse strand, counting down.
CTATATAGGCGTACATGTTGTACTTATATACGTCGCCCCGGAAAATAAAGCTCGAATGTTCGCCAATATATTCTTTTCCTATGTACTGGATCATATTTCCCAGCATCGCCGCTAGTATTGCTCCCAGCAGATAAAGGCATTCCATTCCAAGCAGTTTTGCAAATTTCTTTCCCATTACCATATCCTCCGTTACGGAAACGTTTGTTTTCGAATCCGGTCTACACATGCAAAACAGTATACCATACTTTCCCGGATTACGCATCAAAAATAATCTGACCGTTTTGTGTGCCGGTCAGAGTATTTCTTCAACTCCCATTTATATGCTTTTCCACTTAATATCAAAGTCATATTCCTTCAGAAACTCCTTCAACTGTTTCTGCGCATCAACAACAAGTTGTTTAAAATTTTTGTCCTTGATCTCGTTAAACAAAAGCCGCCTACCTTCAACCTCATAAAATATCAAACCGTTAACAAAATCCAAAACAAGCCTGTTACCATTGTATATCATCACAAGAAACTTATGATGCTCTTCATTTTCCACCTTCTTTTTCAGCAAGCCTTTGTAGATAACCCTGAACATGTTCATGGCATTTTCCGCTTCAACTTTCTTCCCATCGACGGTGTAAGAATGTTCATCGGCAAGCTTCCGAATATATTCGGCTTTTCTTATAAACAGCGACAAAAGTCCCTCTTTTCTTTCTGCTGATAAAGATGTGCTCTCATCGAGAATACGCTTAATCTCATTTGCTTCAGGCAGCAATTCCGGATTCAGTATCCGTCTGTTTTGAACATGTTTCAGGCATTCATCTTCTGTCGGATACAACCCGTTTACCGTCGTGCCGGCGACATTTTCCGGCATGTTGCCTTCCAATTTCAGGGAACTGCCCGAATCATACACCGGAGCAGGCCCAACGATTTCTAGAGTATCCGCGTTTCTGAGAAAACCGATATTTCCCTCATGCCTGTCTCTGTTTGTGATCAAATAATCAACAAGCGTCATCATATCAAGAAAATCACTTACCGCTTTCCCATCTGCGCCTTTAAGGGTTGCCAGCTTCACCAACAGTTCATATACATTGTCGTCCTGGGTAAGACCATATTCCTGTAACAGATCATAGGCAGTGATAAGTTCGAAACTATCATTATCAACAAAAGACTTGCATGTACAGCCGGTAATGCGCTTATCAGAATCACGCAGAAAATGATATTCGCACGCAGGAAAGCCCTGTTTTTTATATATTTCGGAAGCTATGATCTCTCGTATGCTTAAGATTTCCGCCTGTTGCGGATGTTTCTTACACAAGCTGAGTTCCCCGTCCTGCCTGAACCAATATTTTTCCAGTTGTCCTCCAAGAGCGGAATTGTGTCCCTTATAGATAAAGTTCATTTCGTTGCTGTTATGCTCGACGGTGACAAGTTCATCCAGGCTGTTCATCCTTTCCTTTACTGTTTCCCATGAGACATCGTTCTCAATTTCAGTAATTATATAACAATCGTCAAAAGAAAACGCGTTATTTTCGAGCAGCCATATAATACCTGTTTTACCGTTTTGAATATATTTTTCGTAATTGTACCGACTCACAGGCACCGCTCTTTCCGATAACCACATTTCAATCTTGCAGCAGCCCTCTTCATCAACCGTGATCAGCTCCCCGTTCTCCTCTTCAATATTATCTGCATTTACAATGAGTTTCAGCGGCAGCGGAAGATGTTCGAGACTTAATTTATTAATTACAGCTCCGATAACCTCATTCTCCGAAAGGTCAAAAATCAGAACCGGAATGTTTTTGTGTTTAAGTATATATCTCATAAATTCGCTCCTCTGAACACTTTTTCAGCTTCTTTACGAAGAGTTTCATTATTTTTCTTTCGACGTTCCGCCCTTTCCAGACTTTTATGATCAAGGATCTTGGCCCCCTCGCGAATGAATGTCGAATATGAGCTTTCTGTCCTGTCTATAGGTACAATCTCCAAAGTATATCCAAGGCATGTCAAAAGCGCGTTCAATGTATCGATGTGAACGCCTTTGGGCGAATTTGTCTCCAGTCTCGCAATAGCCGGTTGAGGGATGTTGCTAAGAACCGCCAGACTCCTCTGGGTGATATTTTTTTTCTTCCTGATTTCTTTATATTTACTTATAAGCGTAACAGTATTCATACTTAACCTCAATTTTCTGCTACCACATATGAAATAAGAACACAATCATCAACTTAAAATTCTGATATCACTTCTGTTATCAGATTTATGATATCATATCTGTTATATATCTGTCAATAATGTGTTTTTCATATATTGTAATAGAAACAGCACCCTCTCCGTTTTCCGGAGAAGGTGCTGCATAAGCCTGTCAGATGACCAACAGCCAGTATTTCAATATCTTATCAATACTTAGGAAGCGATGAGGTCTTGCCTGCCTTGTAAAGGGCTTCTCTCTCATCAATAACTGTCTGATAGCCGTCATTTAAGTACTTGTCGCAAAGACTCTTGTAAAGCGACTCGAACTCATCGGGCTTGCAGATAGTAAGCTGTGAAGCATATGTACCGTACTGTGTGCAGAGGTACTCGGAAAGGCTTGCTGCCTGCTCCAGTGTAGCTGCAAACTTGCAGTCTGTAACAGCGTACATAGGTGTATTGGCAATAACCTTCTTGTAGTTGTAGTAGTTATCAAGGATCTGCTTGTAGAAAGCATCGCTGTCCTTGTATGCTGCAGGATAGGAAGCACGAACTGTATCCTCGATAGAAGCAAGCTTTCTTGCCTCGATAACGATACAGAAGTAATCCTTGTTCTGACGTGCAACCATCAGATAATCAGCCTTCTGCTCTTCTGCAGATAAAACGTTTGCATTTCCGTTTGCGTCATACTTGAAGGTATCATTCTCATATCCGTACTGGAATGTGAAGAGGTTCTCAGGCTGGCTGAGCCACTCCATGTACATCTCAGCTGCCTTAACCTGATCAGGTGTAGCAGAAGCTGCGAAACCGATCATCATACCGTATGCGTTGTTTACACGGTAAGCTGCAGGAACGCTGCCTGCACCGTCCGAAGCAGCAGTGCTGACGGGAGCTACAGCAAGTGTAGCGTTGGGATTAGCTGCATAGAAGCTGTCCAGAACGCCGATGCTGGGTGAGATGTATGAGCTGTAAGAGAATGCCTTTCCTGCAACGAAATCAGCCTCTGCATCGGTAGATGCCTTGGTTGTGAAGTCAGGATCATAGTAGCCTAAATTGTAAAGCTGGTTTCTTCTCTGAAGAAGAAGCTTCTGAGCGTCGGTTGTAAGAGCGGGAATGCTGTAATCGCCCTGTGTTGCC
>JAGCZE010000269.1 GCA_017960415.1 Lachnospiraceae bacterium | reverse complement strand
TCGGCGATCAGGTAGGGTTCGATGCCCATATCCGCCAGACGCGTAATAGATGCGGCAGCGGAATTGGTATGAAGTGTCGATACGACCAGGTGGCCCGTGATAGATGCGGTAACAGCTATGCTTGCGGTCTCCTGGTCACGGATCTCACCGATCATGATGATATCCGGGTCCTGTCGCAGGATGGATCTCAGCGCTGTCGCAAATGTCAGGTCTGCTTTCGGATTGACCTGCACCTGGTTGATACCGTCGATATTCGCCTCGACAGGGTCTTCAACCGTGATTATGTTAACGTCTGTCTGATTCAGTTCAGCCAGAGCCGTATAAAGCGTTGTTGATTTACCGGAACCGGTAGGTCCGGTAACAAGGATAATACCGTTGGGGTTCCTGAATATCTTGTCGAATACGACAAGCTCTTCCTCGGAGAATCCCAGGTTTCTCTTGTCTCTTGTCAGGTTCTGCTTCGCGGTAAGACGCATAACCGTCTTCTCGCCGAATACTGTCGGAAGCACCGATGCACGGACATCGTACTCAACCTTGTCGATTACCTGTGTGATACGGCCGTCCTGCGGCTTACGCTTCTCGGAAATGTCCATTCCGCCAATGATCTTGATACGGGTAATGATGGCGGGCAGCATGTTCGTCTGATACGAACCGGATTCCTGCATAACACCGTCGATACGGTACCTGACCCTGATCCTGGTCTCGAGCGGCTCGATGTGGATATCGGATGCCCTCATTCTGGCGCCCTGCTCGATGATCTTCTTGACCAGCTGAACGATAGGTGCGTTTTCAACGGTTTCATTGACTGCCTCGACCTCTTCCTCTACATTATCGAGACCGCGCTCCTTTTTGAACAGCTCCGCAACCGCCTGTGTTTCCATATTTCCGTAATAACGGTCAATGGAAGCCATGATGTCCTTCGCGCTTGCAACAACCGGCGAGATCTGCATACCCGTGATGAAGGTCATATCGTCAATCGCGACGATATCCATCGGGTCTGCCATCGCGAGCTTCAGATACTTTGAATCGTATGCATCGAACTCATACGGGATACATACATACTTCTTCAGGACCGCACTGTCCGGGCATCTTGCGATAACGTCCTTGCTGATGGCAATCGCCTGGAGGTTCACGCTCTCCAGCTTCAGCTGCTCGCACAAAGTCGATACAATATCATTATCGGTAATAAACCCCATATCGATAAGAGTGTTACCGATTTTTCCGCCTGTCTGTCTCTGTCTTGCCAGCGCCTGCGTCAGATCCTCCTGTGTGATCTTGCCGGCATCGATCAGCATATCACCGATTCGTTTTTTCTCTTTGATAAATCCCATCTTGCCTTGTTTCCCCGTTTCCCCTCACCGTGAAATCAAACACACATAAGCCATGATCATCCCCAATACCCGGAATATCAACCAAAATCGATATCCCGCTTATATCACAGCCTGCTTCAGAATAACACGGCAAAGATACATTTCAGATACATTTTATTAAAAATTTCTTTTTTTGTCATTAAAGGATGTATATTTTTTTATTTGTGAACTGTGAACCCCCGGGACGGGGTTAGTGGTTCACTCCCCTGTCTCCCACTGCTGAGCCTGGAGGACGGGGTTAGTGGTTCAAAACTGTCTCAGCTGCCGGTACCAACTGAATATCACTTGCTTCGTTTCAGTCGGTTAAGTCGTTTCCGTCACTTGTACTGCTTCGGTCACTTGCCTTTTTCAGCTCCCCACCGTGCTCGCGCTCTGCGCCGGCGGACAATTTGATGAAATATAGTTTCTCATATCCACTTTCCAGTTGCCCTTGTGCGCCTTGCGCCAATGCATGTTGTTCTCGCCTTCCTGCTGCGCCCACTCGGTCTTGGTCTCAAGCCAGTGATCAAGCGCTTCTTCCGAATGTGTCAGAGTAAGACCCTCAGCCACGACTGTCTCAAAATATTCCTTATCATAGAAGTACGCTGCGATATCACTGTGGAACTCGATCACCCTGAAAGTCCCGAAATCCAGTATCAGCGCCCCGCTCGGCCCATGCTTCGACACGGTGCAGCGGTCTATGTAATCCAGCCAGAATTCAGCCCGCTCGGACTTGCCCAGCACATCCATAATAACGTTCTGGCTCATCCAGCTCGCGTATTTGCGCGTGTTGACAGGACTCACGCCGGCCATCATCTTCTCGTAACTGCCGGTTCCTTCCTGGCCTGTCAGCTTCACAAATGTATCAAGCATCGGCACGAAAGCCCTCAACTGGAACGCATCCAGCTTCACCAGCATATTCTCGAGGAGCCTGCGCTTCAGGTCATTGTTCCAGTTCTCTGTGACCTTCATGAGTTCTTCGGCGCCGATCCGCTTGTATTCCTTCGCATCGCAGACCAGCACATACAGGCTCGCGCATTCCTCAAACAGCTTGCAACCCTCCGGCACGCCTATTTTCTTCAGTGCTTCGAAATATCCACCTTCCGTGGAGCCCGCCTTCATTGAGGCAACACCGTTAAAGTACTCCGGTGCCCTGCCTTCGCTCATCGCGCCCATGGCTCCGTCCGGCTTGTATCCGTATTCTCTTTCAACGATCTTCGCAAATCCGACATGCGTCCTGAGCAGCCCGAACAGCGGCTTGTACGCTTTGTCGTCGTAATGCAGGATGCACTGCATGTACAATCCCTGAGCTCCGCCCGACTCGAGGTCCTCCATCAGCGCAGAGGATAATGTGTTCTTCTCGCTCTCCTGCGCCTCATTGAAGAGATATTGGGCCAGCAGCCCCTTCTCTTCGGGCTCCAGGCAATACCCGAGGCCCTTGATATAAGTACCTCTGAACTTGCCCATTTTCGCGAACATCGCTCTGTAATGATCATCGAGTTCATCCGGAAACCTGTGTTTCTTCCGTTCCAGACGCTCCTCCCGCAGCTCCCCGATCTTTCCGACCGCCGCCGCGAGGCCGTCCATACTGTATGCATCAGCCATATATTGCACCTTTCCTCAATTAGACCGGCAGGCCGGTCCTGAGAAAGCAATTGTTGGGCTTATACTCTTTTGGCTTCCCAGGACCAGCTTGCTGGTCTAATCAGTGGAAGCTGTCGCCGCAGGCGACTGATGAGGTGTCAGCTCAGCCCGCGAATAGCCTTCGGAATCTTCTCCGCCGCCTCTGCAATCTCGTTTGCCGTCTTGCCCAGCGACTCGGCCGCAACCGCCAGTTGCTTGTCAATCAGCTTGAAAGTCTCATCCACGGTACCTTGGATCTTGTCGGCAACACCTGTCGTACTTGCATTTACGACCGCGTTGATCTTCGCCAGGCC
>JAGCZE010000268.1 GCA_017960415.1 Lachnospiraceae bacterium | reverse complement strand
GTCCTGCCGTCGATAATAACGGTACATGCCCCGCAGGCACCCTCGCTGCAGCCGTCCTTAACCGAGGTCAGACGCAGTTCATCCCTTAAGAATCTGAGCAGAGACTGCTTTTTTTCGCAAATCACTTCACTGCCGTTAACATAAAAAACTGACATAATCCCGTCTTCCTTTCACATATCGGAACATCTCACCAATATTGTGCCGACTTGCGTCTCGCCCACATCATCGGCCGCCGCCATTCCGAAATAAGGTGTTCCGTCATATCTGAAATGTACCCTTCGGATACCGTCGCAGCGCAAATGCTCTTTAATATCGGTTTCCGCATGGTATGCGATCATCAGCTCGCCTTCTTCATTTTCGAAAAATGAATTGTGTCCGGGTCCGTATTCCCCATCCACCGAATAAAATGTCAGAACCGGTGTAATGCTCTTTTTCCAGGCCCTTTTGTCAAGAAGATCGGCTCCCGTTTCGGCAGTCAGCAGCCCGAGTGCGTACGTATAGCCGTTCGCTGCGCCGCCGGAGTAGGTAACATAGACTTTCCCGTCCCTGATAAACGCATAAGGTCCTTCATTGTTGATCGTCCCCGAAACATTTTCCCAGCCGTACAGCGGTCTCGTAAGCAAAACAGGCTCGGAAGTGAGCTTCCACGGCTCCTTTTCATCGATCGCGGCGATATAGAGCATTGAGCCCGAATCACGCGGAGTACCGATATTTTCACGATATGACCATATTACATACGAACCGCTGTCGGCCTTGACATAAGTCATATCAAGCGTAATAGGCCCTTCGGCCAATGGGCGTCCGTCCTTCCTGGCCACACGCACCGGATCCTCCCATGAATCGGGATCGATAATGCTTGCGCCGGGCTTCTTCCGCATCATATGGCATTGCGGCCCCCACATGTGTCCGCTGACGGCAAACAGAATATAGAGCTCACCACCTATCACGTGAAATTCGGGAGCCCAGAAGGTCTGCTCAAGGCCTCTTTCGGGATCAAAAGGAAGTATCAGATGCTCTGTAACACCGTCTGCGAACAGCCCATGTACATCATCCGCTTCCCTTGCATACAGCCCGATATCATTCAGATTGTCATTTGTGGAGATATAATACCATTTTCCTTCCCATCGGAACACGACCGGATCTCCGTAACCCTTTGCAAGCGGAAAATCAAACGTCTGCCGGCGGATATGTCCCTTTATTTCATATTCTTTGGAATCCTTGGAATCAATTCCTTCGGTATCCCAATGAACCTTTTTGTATCTGATCGACCCGTCACTGTAGACCAAGCGCGCCTTAATATTCTCAAGATACGGTAACTTCCCTAAACCGGCTTGCGTCTCCGCCGCTTCCGGTTTTGCAGCTTCGTCTGTAGTAGTGGTCCCTGCTGCAACCGTGACACGCTCGGGTATATCGATCTTCTCGAGAAATACCGGGCTCCAGTATCTGATGACATCCCTGGCAATCCTGTTCTCTATCCGGGCATTTGTACCGCTATCAGCTCCGTCACGATGTTTTTCCTCGTCGCCACTCTCCCGGCACTCTATAAACTCCGCCGGATGATACTGCATGATCTCCCCGCGGTCAACGATCTGCTCTTCGTCAAAATGGATCAGATCCTTTGTCTTCCACAACAGCAGCTTGCCGGTCATACTTTCATCAGGTTGCCCGTTCTCATGTATCCTTTCGGCACAAAACCCGATAGTTCCGTCCGGCATCGCAAATATTAGCGGGTTCCTGACTCCCATCGGAACGATCGTATTATTTTCGCTGATAAGCCCCTTCGCAAACAATATCCCGTAATTCTTGTTCAACGGCTGCTTTGTCCCATCCTCGCCGCAATAAGCCAAATGAATGCTGTTCGCGAGTCCCTCCGGATAGCATTCCGGATCGACCGGGCGCGTGTATACACAGATCTTTGAAATCATATTTATTCTTCTCCGTCTTTATGCTCGTTATCTGCTGACAACTTCGTTTGGGACCGCTTCTATTGTTTGTTTTATTGCCTTTTTTATTCCTTGTTTCCGTTTTATGCTTTTACCGCATACTCCTTTAGCCTGTGATATCTTCCTTCTTCTGCCGCAACTATAATCCGAATTCACTAAATTTCATAGGAACTCAGCGAATATCAAGAGTCCCTGCGGTATAAGCCGCCTCTTCGAGATGATTGGTGGATCCTTCCCTCGGGAAATACAGATACAGCATGCAGACAAGCCCCTTATACCCATCCGGCCTGAACATAAACTCCAATGAATAAGATTTGCCGTCCACAGTATATCTTGTCTTGCAATAATCGATTTTTATATTGTTCACGGCAAAATTCTCGGCATCTATCTCCAGTTTTGCCTCCGGTGTTCCGACAATATTTTTGATGATCAGTTCTTCGATATCTTCCCGGTCTCCCGCGGTCAGTTTCGAGGGAGTCGGATCAAGATAGGTCAGGTAATCGAAATAGAATACGTAAAATATCTCTGCCCGCTCAGTATTCTGGGGCGAGAGCGCATTCAGGAAAAACTGGTATCCTTTCACATCATTATTATTCAGATCCTGCTTAATGTACTCCGAATTCCACTCCCAAGGCACGTTCATTACTATGTGTCCGTCCCCGGTAAGATCACTGATCTCAGCAGATGTGATCGCATCATTGCCATAGTAAATATGCCTGCCCTGCGCCAGTTCCCTGTTATTGTTGATCAGGACCCTCTCGGCCTCAATCTCATATTTATCTTTCTTAATACCGGTCACTGTTCCGTAAACGGTAAACCTGTCGCCGGACTTCAGCTGTTTGGCAACGCCGAGGACCGCGCTGTCCGAAGTGTCGATATGTACGCCTTCATTGTTCATATACATATCCACATCCTTATAATTCTTCGAAACGGAATGAGCCCTGATCTCACCTGTCAGGACCACATAATGATCATCGTATTTTTCCTTAAACCTTGACCAGCTGGCCCTATGCTCGAGATTCAACGAGACTATGTCTGTAGAATAATACAAATGATTCCCCAGCAGATAGTCCTTCAGCCGTCCCGTCTGATCGGCCGCTTCGGTATCCGATCTGAATGCGAGCGTCATCAGGATAGCGGCGATCACGGTATAAACAATATAATTTTTCGCTTTTTTCATCGGTCAACCTCTTGATCCGGATTATTCCATCCTCTTCGCAAATACAGCCTGTAAATATCCTAAACCCATTTGCCGGCTATTTTATCGGCGAAAGCGTAGGTGTGATGTTCCTGTCCGCCAAGGCCTTCTTTACGGCTTTAAATGTATTGGTCTCGG
>JAGCZE010000267.1 GCA_017960415.1 Lachnospiraceae bacterium | reverse complement strand
GGATATAATTCCAGCGCATCCTGATCACCGGAAGCATCGAAGAAAGACGGTCCGATTTATTCATGACATCGAGAGGGATAACAACCTTGCCGACATCATGCAGCATAGCTGCAAGATTCAGCTGCTCCCTGATTTCATCATCGAGAAAATACTCGCATTTGCCGATATTATGCAGTCCGTTTATATAATCGACAAAATCTGCGCAATACTTCGCAACATTCTTCGTGTGCTTTGCATTATAAGGCGTTCTCGCATCGATTACGGTCGTAAATGATGATACGAACGAATACATCAGATCCTTGAGTTCCTGCAGCATATTCATGTTCGAAACCGAGATCGCTGCCTGCGAAGCAAGCGAGAAGGTTACAAACTCCTGGTCCTCTCCGAATTCACATACCGCATTGTCATCATCCCTTGCGTTCATGAGCTGCAGTACGCCGATCACCTCATCTTCATGATTGATCAGCGGTATTACGAGCATCGACTGTGTATGATATCCTGTAACCTTGTCATACTCCCGCGGTCCTTTCCAGTCAAAGCTCTTGTCTTCGTATACATCCCTGATATTTACACTCTTCTTGTGTATTGCCGCATAGGCGCATACATACTTGTCATCAAGGGCCACCGGCTGCATCTCGACTTTCTCACCGTTCCTGCCCATATAAACGTTCATAAAGTCGTTGCGCATGATCACGAACTGCAGCTTATTATCCTTCAGGATATACAATGTACCCGCCTCGCATCTCGTAAGGCTCATCGCTTCGCTGATAATGATATCGAACAGCGCGCTGTAGCTGCGTTCCGCTGTCAGGTTGATGCCCATGTCGAGAACGCGGTTGAGATCATCGGTAATCTTCAGTCTGGTCCTGCGCCTTCTGTCAAAAAAGTACAGATGATTCTTGGTCAGATATTCGTATGATTTGCGAACATTGTCTATTCCGCTGACCTCGATCAGGAATGAACAGCGGTTACGCTTAAATATCCCGTTGTTGATCAGCAGCCAGGGAAGTCTTCCGTCGCCGATTGGCATATGGGAGTCTTCATCCTTCATGTTATCATTCGCGTGAATATGCCTGATATACGGCCCGAGCTCTTCGATCCATGCCTCCAGCGGGAAATCCCATAGGAATGCATGGGCAATGTCAAAACATACACCGAATCTCTCTTCGGCACGCATTTCCACCGCAAGCTTCTTCAAAAGCTCCGGCGTATCATCGAACATATTCTCGACAAAGATCGATAATGTAGGAAACTCGTCAAGCAGCTCACGGTAAAACTCTGCATTGTCAAATACCCATTTTTCACGGTATGAGAAAGACTTAAACCCCGTAATATAGTTTGTATGGAAAATTACGGCACGGCACCCGAGTTCTTCGGCTATCTTCATGCTTTCACGGCATCTTCTGCGTGAGTTTTCACGGATCACGGGGTCGGTACTGTTTACAACAATATCAAAGAATACACCGTGAAGTGTATCCATGCTCCTGTCTCTCGGAAGAGCCTTGTAAGTATCGATGATATGTCTGCACAATTCGGGATCGTCGGTCACGCTCGGAAGAAAGAATTCATTGTACTCGAATACCGCATCCAGTTCCTTGGCAAGATCGCACCATTTCCGGGCTTCCTTGTAGTTCGGTATGATGTGGAGCTTCATTGTTCCGGCATTTCCTCTGCTATATTCATCAAAATCATACTTTGTCATCATAGCTTAAGTACACCCTCCAATAAACTGCAATGATTTACTTTTTATATTTTACCTGACTTTCAACGTAACCGGGCTTGTCTATAACCTTGATCACGTTGAATATCTTGATCTCCTTTGATTTACCCTTCAGCGGTATAGGACCTACATCCTCAACCTCCAGCCAATCCTTTGTCCTTTCGTAAACCGCCTCGCTGATGAGGATCTGTCCGGCTTTGGCATTGGCCTCAAGACGGGCCGAAGTATTGACCGTGTCACCGATGGCGGTATAATCCATACGGAATGAAGATCCGATATTTCCGACAGTTGCGGGTCCGCAGTTTACACCGATACCATAGTTGATGGTCCTGCCGTGTGTTTCAAGCAGCTTTGCAGCAAGCTCCTGCGAGCCCAGAGCGATATCCCATGCGGTATGTACAGCCCTGTATTCATAATCGTCCAGATCGTTCGGTGAGTTGAATACAGCCATCGCCGCATCACCGATGAACTTATCGAGAGTTCCCTTATTCTTGAAGATCGCGTCCGTAACAAGTCCGAAGTATTCATTCAGGATACTTACGACCTCTTCGGGCTCAAGACCCTCGGACATCGTCGTAAACCCGCGGATATCGATAAACAATACCGCAATGTCCTTGGTCTGTCCTCCGAGCTTCAGGACGAAATCACCGTTCCCTGCCATCTCGTCAACGACTTCCGGAGCAACATACATCTTGAAGGCGTTGTTGATCTTATCCCTGGCCATCTTGGCACTCAGATAATGCATGACGATCGTCACGATCAGCGTCAGCACAGCCGGACTGATAAAATAGATGACTGTCAGATAGGTTCCGTTCTTGTACAGGATAAATGAAATGATCAGATCAACAACGATCGCTCCGAGACATAACGCAATATCAATCGATAATGTTGAAAAATAAACTGCAATTACGAGGCAGGCGATCAATATTCCATACAAAATGCTGACTACAGTGTTGTTGGCATCAACCTGGATCTTGCCCTGGGCAATAGCCTCCATCATGTTCGCATGGATCTCCACACCGTTCATCTTCTGCCTTCTGTTGGCAGGTGTAAAGAATGCATCCTGCAGACCTTCGGCATATGCTCCGATCAGAACGATCTGGTTGTCTTCATAGCATGAAACCTCACTGCCGTCATCATAATGTCCGTTTACAGCATCAACAAAACTTATATAATCAAATTCTGTAACGTTTTCTCCCATACTTCCGGTACAGTAAGTAAAATAAGTATCCTGTGGATGTTTTTTATGAAGCTCATACAACTCGGAACTGTCATAGGGTGTTCCTTCC
>JAGCZE010000266.1 GCA_017960415.1 Lachnospiraceae bacterium | reverse complement strand
TTTATGTTCGTTAATTCTGTTATGGAACGCAAAGGCGCGTTTTTTCTGTGGCTGAAGTGCCCACAGGGAGGATGCGCCTTTTTATATTATGATCACTGTTCTCATACACAACGGGACACCGTTTACACGGAAAGCTGTGTTAAAAAGGCCGGGAACGGCAATGATCATATAAATGGGAGGGAAAAAGGATATGTGCTCGATAATGGGTTACAAAGGAAGCAAGATCAGTCTTGAGCATTTTGGAGAGTGCTTCGACAGGACGATCTCAAGAGGTCCGGATATGCAGTGGATAAAGCATTTTGACGGTGATGTGACGCTGGGTTTTGAGAGACTCGCGATCATGGGACTCCACGAGGAGGGCATGCAGCCGTTTGAATTAAACGGGAAAGCGGTTGTCTGCAACGGCGAGATATACGGTTTCAGGCCGATCAAGAAAGAACTTGAAAAGGATTACACCTTTGTCAGTGATTCGGACTGCGAGATACTGCTTCCGCTGTACGAGAAACACGGCTTGAACATGTTTGCGGAGCTGGATGCCGAATATGCATGTATCATTTACGATCCCGCCCATCAGGGCCTGATCGCGGCGCGTGATCCGATTGGCATCAGGCCGCTGTTCTACGGCACATTTGATGACGGAAGCATTGTATTTGCCAGCGAAGCAAAGAACCTTGTGGGTCTTGTTGATAATATAATGCCTTTCCCGCCCGGATATTACTGGGCTGACGGGAAGTTCACCTGCTACCGTGATATGACGAAGGTTGAGGGTGAGTACTACAAGGCAGAAAGTACCGGAGTAACGGAAAGCTCAAACGAAGGGGCACTTCCGGGAAGTATTAAAGACGAGCATCCGGAACTGAAAGAGATCTGCCGGAACATCCGCGAGAAGCTTACATCCGGTATCGAAAAGAGACTCGATGCCGACGCACCGCTTGGATTCCTGCTCAGCGGCGGACTTGACAGCTCGCTCGTATGCGCGGTTTCGGCGAAGATCCTGGGTAAACCCATCCGCACATTTGCCATCGGAATGAGTACCGATGCCATCGACTTAAAATATGCGAGAGAGGTTGCCGATTATATCGGAAGCGACCACACAGAGGTCATTATAACTTCGGAGGATGTCCTAAAGGCGCTGCCCGAGGTTGTGGCATTGCTCGGTACCTATGATATCACAACCATCAGGGCAAGCATCGGAATGTATCTGGTCTGCAAATACATTCACGAAAATACCGATATCAGGGTTCTGATGACCGGTGAGATCTCTGATGAGCTGTTCGGTTACAAGTATACCGACTTTGCACCGGATGCCGAAAGCTTTCAGAAGGAGGCCGCCAAGAGGATCAGGGAGCTGTATATGTATGATGTACTGCGTGCCGACCGCTGTATTTCGGTTAACTCCATGGAGGCGAGGGTTCCTTTCGGGGATCTTGACTTTGTCGAATACGTTATGAGGATCGATCCGGCCCTGAAAATGAACACATATAACAAAGGCAAGTATTTGCTCAGACACGCCTTTGAAGGCGATTATCTGCCCGAGGATATCCTGATGCGTGAGAAGGCCGCATTTTCCGACGCGGTAGGACATTCGATGGTGGATTACCTGAAAGCCTGCGCAGAAGAACGCTACAGCGATGAGGATGTGGAAAAAGCCGGCGAAAAGTACTCATTTGCGACACCGTTCACAAAAGAATCGCTGCTGTACAGGGATCTATTCGAGAAATATTATCCCGGACAGGCCCATATGGTCAAGGATTTCTGGATGCCGAACAAGGAGTGGGAAGGCTGCAACGTAAACGATCCTTCCGCAAGAGTTCTCAGCAACTACGGGGCAAGCGGAGTGTGAGTTTGAAAATACATATAGTTCCTTTCGGTTAAGATAATACCGGAAGATATTCGGATAAGACACGTAAATGATAAAATTCCCGGATCACCGGAGGAGGGTGTGGTCCGGGAAGTTAAGGCGAATAATAAGAATGTCTTTATTTGCTTTAACGCATTAAACGGATAAAGAGGTAATAAGGATGGAAGAATACAATAATAATCAGGACAGGACAGCAGCGGAACAGGTCGCAGGGAATAATCTTTACGATCCTTCTTTTGAGCATGACAATTGCGGCATAGGCGCTGTCGCGAATATCAAGGGCATAAAGAGCCATCAGCTTGTTGATGATGCATTAAAGATAGTCGAGAATCTCGAACACCGTGCCGGCAAGGATGCGGAAGGCAAGACCGGAGACGGTGTAGGTATTTTGACTCAGATATCCCATAAGTTTTTCAGGAAAGTGTGCGGTGAGGTCGGGATCGAATTAGGCGCCGAGCGCGAATACGGTGTCGGAATGTTTTTCTTTCCGCAGGATGAGATCAAGCGCAGCCGCGCAATGAAGATGTTTGAGATCATTGCCGAAAAGGAAGGTACTAAATTCCTCGGCTGGAGAAAGGTACCTGTAAACGGGGCAATACTGGGGCATAAGGCACTCGAAAGCTGCCCGGCGATCTATCAGGGATTTGTGGGCAGAAAGGCTTCCGGCAAAAAAGACGAAGAACCGGGCAAAAGTCTGGAATTTGATCGGAAGCTTTATATCATAAGGCGTGTATTTGAGCACAGCAACGATAATACTTATGTTGCTTCGCTTTCATCGAGAACTATAGTATACAAGGGCATGTTCCTTGTATCCCAGCTGCGTGCGTTCTTTTCGGACCTGCAGGATCAGGATTACGAATCGGCGATAGCTACCGTACATTCAAGATTCTCGACCAATACATTTCCGAGCTGGAGAAGAGCCCATCCTAACCGCTTTATCGTTCATAACGGTGAGATCAATACGATCAAAGGCAATGCCGATAAGATGATCGCCCGTGAGGAAACGATCTCTACGGATCTTTTTACCGATGAAGAGCTGGCTAAGGTGCTTCCGATAGTCGACGAAGAAGGTTCCGATTCCGCAAGGCTTGACAATGCGCTGGAATTCATGATCATGGGCGGCATAGATCCTGCCCTTGCGGCAATGGTACTGATCCCGGAGCCTTGGGAACACAACGACACAATTTCCGAGGAAGAACGGGATTTCTACCAGTATTATGCGACTATGATGGAAGCATGGGACGGTCCGGCATCGATCCTGTTCTCCGACGGCGATGTGCTCGGAGCAATACTTGACAGGAACGGCCTGCGTCCTTCGAGATACTTCATTACGGATGATGACAGGCTGATACTTGCATCTGAGACCGGTGTGCTAGATATTGACGAGAGTCACATCATCAGGAAGGAAAGGCTTCATCCGGGCAAGCTCCTGCTCGTTGATACGATCAACGGAACGGTGCTGTCGGATGAGGAGCTGAAATCCCGGTATGCGATGAAGGAACCCTACGGAGAATGGCTTGATTCGAATCTCGTGAAGCTGGCCGGTATCAAGGTTCCGAACGAGAGAATTCCGGAGTATAAAAGAGAGGAGCTTCACAGGCTTCAGACCGCTTTCGGATACATATACGAGGATTACAAGGAGCAGATCCGCAACATGGCTCTTGCCGGCAGCGAGATGATCGGCTCAATGGGTATAGATACTCCCATCGCGGTATTGTCGGAGAAATACCAGCCGCTGTTCTATTATTTCAAGCAGCTGTTTGCCCAGGTTACGAATCCTCCGATAGATGCAGCAAGGGAAAAGATCGTTACGGCAACTACCGTTTATGCGGGCAAGAGCGGCAATCTGCTGCGTGAAAGCCCCGATAACTGCCGTGTTCTGAAAATACAGAATCCTATCCTTTCGGATCTGGATCTGTTAAAGATATCGCAGATCAGGTCCAAGGGCCTTAAATGCGAGAAAGTTTCGATGCTCTATTATAAGAGTACACCGCTTGAAAGAGCTATAGAGCATCTTTTTGTCGAGGTTGACCGTGCTTACAAAGACGGTGCAAATATAATCATACTCTCCGACAGGGGAGTAGACGAAAATCACGTGGCAATACCTTCGCTGCTGTGTGTTGCCGCGGTGCACACTTATCTTGTAAAGACCAAAAAATGTATGGCTGTGTCGCTCATTCTGGAAACAGGTGAGCCCCGATTGGTACATCATTTTGCAACCCTCCTCGGTTATGGCGCCTGCGCGGTCAACCCTTATCTTGCGCATGCATCGATCCGTGAACTGATCGAAGAGGGACAGCTTGACAAGGATTATTACATGGCTGTTCAGGATTATGACAATGCCGTGATCTCCGGGATCGTAAAGATCGCGTCGAAAATGGGTATCTCTACGATACAGTCATATCAGGGCAGCAGGAATTTCGAGGCCCTCGGTATTTCCAAAGAGGTGATCGACCGTTATTTCCCCGGAACCGTTTCAAGAGTCGGCGGTATCACGACCTCTGATATAGCTGAGGCTGTTGATATACAGCATTCAAAGGCATTTGACCTGACATCTTCACAGTCAGATGTTCCGATCGAATCCGTAGGCCGTCACAAGATGCGTTCGGGCGGGGAGAATCACAGATATAATCCTCAGACCATACATATGCTGCAGGCAGCCACCAGGGAAGGCAGCTACGAAAAATTCAAAGA
>JAGCZE010000265.1 GCA_017960415.1 Lachnospiraceae bacterium | reverse complement strand
GTGTCGCAAGGGATCCGAACACCATATCGAGCCATGCTCCGCCGAAAATGTTCGTGATGAGACAGCCGACAAACACTCCCCAAACACCCGCGGGTGTGTAGAAGATCGTCATGCACAGGGCTTCAGCCACACGGCACTGGATCTCGAGGTAGGAAAACTGGTATGTGGCGAGTGAAAGCACCACATAGATGGCTGCAATGATGGCAGCCTGGGCAATTAATTGTACCGATTTCTTTTGCATGATAAAAACAGCCGCAATAAGGCGGCTTCCTCCTTAGTTTTGTTTATGGTGAGGATGGTTACGAACTCACCGCACCGGATTGACAGTGCGAGTGGTATCATACCACATTGTTTTTTTATTGTAAAGAAAAATATTTGGAAATTTCGTTACTATATAAAAGCTGAGCCGGCGGTAATATTTCCGACCGGTAAGAAAGGTAAATGAGCACAGAGGTATCTATGAGATTTATACATACGGCCGATCTTCATCTGGGGATGGAGCCGGACAAAGACTGTTCCTGGTCGAAAATGAGAGGCAGGGAACTGTGGGATGCATTTTCGGAAGTAATTGAGACATGCCGGAAGGAAAAAACGGATCTGCTGCTGATCGCGGGAGATCTTTTTCACAAGCAGCCCCTTGTGAGGGAGTTGAAAGAGGCGGCGGGACTTCTTGCGGCGATACCCGGGACAAAGGTCGTGATCATCGCGGGCAATCATGATTATATCAGCGGAACTTCCGGTTACAGGAATTTCGAGTGGCCGGAGAATGTCCGTTTTTTAATGTCAGACCGCATAGAGAGCGTTTTCTTTGAAGATATCAATACTGAGGTCTACGGCTTCAGCTATCATACAAGAGATATTTATGAGCCCTGTTTCGAAGGGCTCAAACCGAAGGATCCCGAGAGGATCAACATCCTGCTCGGACACGGCGGGGAGCCCTCGAAAGTGCCGATAGACTGGAAGCAGCTTGAAAGAGCGGGCTTTGATTATGTGGCAATGGGGCATCTGCATAAAACCATAGATATTTCCGAAAGGATCAGATACTCTGGAAGCCTTGAACCCGTGGACTTAAATGAAACCGGCCCCCACGGATATATAGCCGGGGAAATAATATATGCAGGTACAGAGTCCAAAGAGAACGGGACAGGTGATAACATACTGCACACTACAAGGATAGAATCCGCGAGACGCGAGTATATCAAGGCCGACATACGGATCGGGGTTGAGGACACCTACGGATCCCTGCGGAAAAAGATAAAGGCTCTGATCGGTGAGATGGGAGACCAAAATATCTATGTTCTGCGGCTCCTTGGGGAATACGATCCGCAGATATCGTTTGATATGGATGGATTGAGCGATCTGGGGCTTATTGTCAAGATCATTGACGAAACCATACCGAAGCTGGATATTGACCGGTTGTACAGGGCAAATGCCGGAAACGTGATAGGGATGTTCATCGAAAGAATGAAAGAACAGGACGAAACAGAAAGAACCCTGTATTACGGGATCATGGCGCTGACGGGGAACTGCCCGCAGAATTACTATTGAAATATAGCAACTCAATTCATTCGTTGTATGAGGTTAAAACAATGAAGATAAAAGCTGTCAAAATGAAGCATTTCGGCAAATTTGCCGACAAAGAGCTTGAATTTGGCGACGGTCTCAACATTATCGAAGGAGACAATGAGGCCGGAAAATCCACCCTGCATGCGTTTATCAGGGGGATGCTCTTCGGGATAGAAAAACCGCGCGGACGCACCGGAAGGAACGATATTTACAGCAGATACCTGCCGTGGGATACTCCCGGAGCTTATCAGGGGAGTCTTGATCTGGAACTTGAAGGCCGCAATATCAGAATATCGAGAGTATTTCTTCAAAATGCCAGGAGCTGCATAGCACAGGATATTGATACGAGTGAGGATATCGGACTCGGGGAAGCAGGTATTACAGCGCTGATGGACAAACTTACACCCGCGGCATTTGACAACACAGTAAGCTGTGCCCAGCAGCAGCTCAAAAGCAAAGACGATTTCGGAGACTATATCAGGAGTTATATAGCCAATATGGCGGATTCAAGGGATTCGGACGTGGATGTTTCGGCGGCGCTGGAAATGCTTGATGAGCACATGCGTGAAATCGGAAAGAAACTGAAGGATACCGATGAAACGGCGGCCCGGGAAGTGCTGGACAGCCTGCTGGAGGATGAAAAGGATGAGAGCTATATCATTGCCGACCGAGATGAAGCGGTCTCAATAATAACGGCTCTCGAAAATGAGAAGCGTGAACTCGAGGAAAATGTTAATCCCGACAGTTTGCGCGAACAGCACGATCTCATACTTGATCTGGCCGGAAGGTTAAAAATGGCGGAACAGGATAGAAGTGCCGACGCAAAGTATGCCGAAAGGGCTGAGGAGTACGGCAAAAGGCTTGATGAATGTGAGAACAGGCTGGTTGTAAGGACTGAAAGGCTGAGACTGGCAAACGGGATAGCGGAAAGCCTCAAAAGCGATCTTGCGGATGCATCAACAGGGGAAAATGATCCCGACAGTCTGACGGAGGAATCGGATAAAGCTGCCGCGGCTGCGGATCAAAGCATGCTTGAACGGGATACGCTCATTCAGACGTATGAAAGTATAAAGCTCAAGGCAC
>JAGCZE010000264.1 GCA_017960415.1 Lachnospiraceae bacterium | reverse complement strand
CTGAAGTATACGAGAAAATCAGCTTTGCAATAAAAGAAGAACCCTGCCAGCACTATGACGATCAATAAGATAACCGTATTGATGATATATGTAAGTTTTTTAATCCTTTCAAGGTACATTTCATTGCGCTCCTTTCATCAGGACCGGTATCAATCCGTACAGCTCATTTTACCACGTATCTATATATTTTCATAGTATTTATTTTTTACTTCGGCAGATGTATACCCGCTTTTATTTTATCGCGATGGCCGTAAACTCTCCGGGAAGCTTATCATTCTCCCATGACGGGTGCTCGTCAAACTTTTCCAGGGTAAATCCGTTCCCGATTATCGAGTTAATGATCTCGCTGATCGTATATTTTCTGTAGCGGCACTTTGGTATCTGTTTACGGATTTCCTCATCATAAAACCTGGCATGGGCCATTTCACCCTCAAAAATATCTGTGGAAAAGTAGCTCATCGTAGGCTGCTGCAGGCCGAGGATATCGGAAATCTTGGTAAACGGATGAAAGTCGCTGCAGATCATTTTTCCTTCAGGCTTCAATAGTTCATTCATCACATGCATAAAAGCATCTAGATCATGAAAATAATGCAGTATCCCGCCCTCCATAAATACCACATCAAAGAAACCGGCGTACCTGTCCATATCGATTTCCATAATGTCACAGACTTCATAGCCGATCTTCACGCCGGCAGCTTCGGCTGTTTCAACCGCGTATTTCTTATTGGCTTCGGAAATGTCAAAGACCGTTACCTCCGCTCCGAGAAGTGCAAGCGGAATTGCTTTCTTGCCGCAGGATCCGCATATATTGGCGACCCTGACGCCATCAAAACGATCGAAGTAGTTTGCGTACTGCTTTAACATCCTCTTTGGATCCGCTTTGTCCTTGGCCGCTCTTTCTTCAGGCGTCCCGGCAGTCCTGACCCAGAAATCGTATGCATCAAACTCCCAGGCCTTTTTATGTTGTAAAGTATAATCCTCCATATCAGTTTGCCCCCACTTTCTCCAAATGCGTGTTCAGAAGATACATTTTGTAATCGTCTTCCTCAAATAATCTCTCTGATCCGGGATTTCCGTACAGTGTGACCAATTCGCCCACCGATATGCCGCGCGCTGTATTCAGAGCCGGAATGTCCTCATCCAAAATCCGCCGCATCAGTTCTTCTATCGGATCTTCCTTTAGATTGCCGATCCTCCACTCCTTCTTCATATGTGTAAAATTATAGAAAATGTCGTAATCATTGGCAACATAAATAACAAGATCCTTGTCGTTATGCGGAACCGTCGGCAATTTGTCATCCTTCAGCTTCGCGCAGAGTTCCTTCTCAGAATAATTGTCCGCGTAATCCAGGAAATACGGGATCAGAACTTCGGGAACCTCTCCTTTGCGGATCCGGATTGGATAGAGTTTGCGATTCTCTCCGTCGCAGCTTCCGGCATGTACAAAAAACCTGAATGATCCGCCAAATTCTTCCGTTCGTTCTTTCAGTTTCATGGTTTCCGACAGGCTCAGCAGTTCTGCGATTTCGTCCTTGTTTTCCTGATTTATGAATGTTTGCCATCTCGGGGTGATCTCATTTTCGATCAGGATCTGTGTTGCTCTCAACAGTTCGTCAAATGCCCCGCTGCGCCCGATATATCGGTCCGTGGTCTCCTGTAATCCGAATAAAGTAAGCTGGACACACTTCACCCCGACTTCTTTCAGAAAATGAACATATTCGGGATCCCGCACCAGCCGCCAAAAACTACCCAATTCAAAACGACGGGGCACGATATTTACAGACAACTGCTTATCTCTTTCCCAGCGGGCCCTGTAATCATCACAATAATCAGGCTCACGAAGCCAGCTGAAGAATTCGATTTTCTCGAAATAGGGTTTGAAGCTGTCCACTATCCACCGGTCTGCACCATCCCCCATCCTTCTGTTCGGCATATGCGACAGCCAGCAATGACGGCACCTGTTGGGGCACCCATACATATCCGCAGCAATAGTGACAGATTTCATTTTCACTCCTTGTCTTTGATAGAAAATAAGCCTCACAGCGGGCGTCTTTACTCGTTGGAACGTTTTCTCTCATCATATATTTCCGATGCTCAGGCATTGCCGAAAGTGAGGTGGATGGCATCGGATTTGATAGTTTGAGAGATTTCCGATGCTCAGGCATTGCCGAAAATGAGGTGGATAGCATCGGGGTTGAAAAAAATTAGAATAATCGATGCCCAGCCTGAGGGCAGGGCATCCACTTCATCTTGTTCCTCATTTTTGTTTCCATGCTATACCGTCACCACTCCGTCAGAGATACTGATGATACGGTCTGCGTAATCAGCCATACTCTTATCATGTGTTACCATTACAACGGTCCGTCCGTATTCTTCCGAGCAGAAACGAAGGAGCTCAGCAACCTTTTGAGAATTCTCAGCATCGAGATTGCCCGTAGGCTCGTCCGCAAGTATCACCGCAGGCTCCGTGGCAAGCGCGCGGGCGATCGATATCCTTTGCTGCTCGCCGCCGCTCATTTCGTGCGGAAACTTATCCCGGCAATGGAGGATGCCGAGATCGTCCATAAGCTTTTCAATGGAGGCCCTGTCCTCCTCTCTCCCATCCAGATGTATCGGGAACACGATGTTCTCGTACGCCGTATACTCCGGAAAAAGGTTGAAATCCTGATAGATAAAGCCGATCCGGCGTCTGCGGAAATGGGCAAGCTCGGCATCCTTAAGTGCGGAAACATTCTTCCCTTCTATATAGAGCTCTCCGGTATCGGAAACATCAAGTGTCGCAAGAATGCGAAGAAGTGTTGATTTTCCCGAACCTGACCTGCCGAATATGGCTGTAAACTCACCCTTTCGAAAGACAATATCAGCCTTTTTCAACGCGTATACGGGCACTTCTCCCTGATATGTACGGCTGATGCCGCGGGCTTCAACTATATACTCCAGTTCGCTCATAACGTTTTTCTCCATTCCCGATCCATTCTCGAAATGATAAGCCAGTAAACCAACATGAAAATGCCTGTCACTAAAAATGCGATCATCGGGCATGAGTAATCCCACAGCTGTCTGAACGCATGAACATCCCTGTATTTGGATATATACATCAACAAAATCTCTGCCGGGAACGCCAGCAGGAATGGCAGCATGCGGCGGAGAGCGTCCAACCGTTTCTCGTTTTTCATACGGTCGACCGTCATGCCGAAACGGCTCAAAATGCTGTATTTCTCACCAAGCCTTACCTCATCGTCCTTTGCGATGCACGATATAACAAAGAAGAACAGCACGGCGAGCATCAGGCCGAAGAAACCATAGGTCACGACAGAGCTTATCATAGCCTCTCTCTTCTCTGCTTTGATAACAACATTGTTTTCGAAGGTAATACCGTACTTCGCGCAGATATTCACCAGATCGATCACTGTGCCTTCGTTTGCCGAAACCGCATCAAGATCCGCCTCGAAGGAATTATATCTTGCCTTTCTGCCGACAGAATCAGTGAAACCATAGTAATCATCTCTATTGCTGTCTGCTTCATATATCCTCTGCATGAACGCGTCCGCTCCGAAAACAGTGAGAAATCGCTCATCGTCGTGATCAAGGCCCGAATCTGACAGCGGTACCACGCCTGCGACAGTCACATCGACATTAACATCGTATCTGCAGAGTACGGTCAGCTCATCTCCGGGCGCAAAGCTTGCCTTATAACCATACCATACGCCGTGACCGTCCGTTCCGTATCCGGGAGTCACCTGAGCTTTGCCGTATGAATAGCCGGCCCCATAGCCACGCGATTGCCGGGCTCTTGTCATATCCTTATCAACAACAGCGATGACCTGCTCACCGCGCATAAATGCGTCGAAATCCGCAACCCCGGAGTCCAGATATACTTCATACCGTTTCCAGTATTCCCCTGCGTTTCGCTTACAATATATACCATAGAGATCACGCTCCATCGCATTCACAAAACGACGGGCGAAACTATGGGAAAGGTCAAGCTCATACGTGCCGTTGAAAGGCTGGTTGTTGACAAGGAAAGCATTCAGATATTCCTGAAAGAACGGATCGGTATCCTTGCCCTCAAATGTTATCATGTGTGTAAAATCACTGCAGCGCCACTCGATAGATCTTACTCCTGCGAGAGAACTTATGGACGAAGCAACATCCTGCGAAATGGTATAAAAGCTCGAAAATCCTTCACGTTTCCAGTCTGTCCGTTCATAAACTGCCCAGTGATGCCCATTCCAATATGCCTTGATGGGCACCTGGACATCGACATTTCGAATGCCGGTCACCTTCTGCCCCGAAAAATCACAGATACTGTTTTCATACTCAAAATAATCCTTCGTGGGCTGAAAGGTCCTGACCGTGCAAAATATGACGATGGCGCAAACGAGTATGCTTATCACGGTCTGCAGCCTGCTTTTGAAGCTGAAGGTTATCCGGTCGCGTTTAAGCGTTTCCAGAAGACCAAGTTTTCTTCCCTGCTTTTCAGATGCGCGTTTTTTCAGGCGCTTTACCGCTTTAACGCTTAATTTCTTGCTTTTAGCCACGAGTGAACGTCCACCGAATATCACAAGCGCCGCAAGCATCGAAATGCCAATCGTCACCCCCGCTGCCAGCAGTATCGTCAACATCGTTTTAAGCGAGAAGACGTAGAAAAATTCTATCGCAATTATCTTTGAAATAACAAAAACAGTGACGATGCTTAACAGATATGCACCCGCAAAGGTCAGGACAGCAACCGGCAGAATACTGCCGATACATTCATACACGGCCATCTTCCAAACGACCGTGATCGATGCTCCGATCTCCCTCATCGTCAGGAAATACTTTCGGCGCTTTCCGAGATAATTTGCCATCAGATACGCGATAATACAGGTGCTTATAACGATCAGCAGCACGGAAATGCTTGTGTACATCCTGTCGTTGCCCCAAAGCGGGTTATAGTAAGCATTTCGGTTCAATGCGAAGCTCTTGTTTTCATAAGCTTCCGCACTTTCGAGGGAATCCATCAGCTTGCCCGCAAAATGCCATACCCCCTGTGTTCTGTATTCGTCTTTCAGATCGTAGAAGCGGTACTTACGGTTGCTCATTTCGAGCTTGTTCAGCGTTTCCAACGTCACGACGGCCCCGGGCAGATCGCCTTTTTTTCCATCGTTCATTTCAGAATTCCAACGGGAAGAATAGCGTTCTATGGTTCCGACCAGCTTGAATCTGACAAGATACAGCTCGTTGCGGCCGGGGAT
>JAGCZE010000263.1 GCA_017960415.1 Lachnospiraceae bacterium | reverse complement strand
GTGATGGCTACGGATTATACCGACGGACTCGCACTTCAGGCACTCAAGGTCATTTTCGAATACCTGCCGAGAGCTTATGACAACGGACTTGTTGATACCGAGGCCCGCGAGAAAATGGCAAATGCGGCTACAATGGCCGGTATGGCATTTGCGAACGCATTTCTTGGCGTATGCCACTCGATGGCCCATAAGCTCGGTGCTTTCCACCATATTGCGCATGGTGTGGCAAATGCACTGATGATCGACGAAGTATTGAGATTCAACGCAGCCGAAGTACCCACAAAAATGGGAACCTTCCCTCAGTACAGCTATCCGCATACTCTCGCAAGATATGCGCAGGTTGCCGATCATCTCGGCATCAAAGGCAAGGATGACAGCGAGAAACTTGAAAATCTTATCAAGGCCCTCGATGAATTGAAGGCAAGAGTCGGGATCAAACCCACGATCCGGGATTATGTGCCTGATGAAAAGGATTTCCTTGACCGTCTTGACGAGATGGTTGAATATGCATTTGACGACCAGTGCACGGGCGCAAACCCCAGATACCCTCTGATGGAAGAGATCAAGCAGATGTACCTGAATGCGTATTACGGCAGTAAGACCGGCACGGCAGCAGCCGCGAAGCGGGCAGCCGGAGCAAAAACAGCAACTGCGAAACAGGCAACAACTGCAAAGGCATCGGCTACAAAGCAAGCGGCAGCTTCAAAGAAGACAAGCGGCAGAAAGTCTGCTACGAAGAGCAATAAGAGTAAATGACGGGAGGCGGGAGCATGAAATTAGATAATGTGATTGCAAAGAGAAAAAATAAGACGGTTTACCGTGACGGAAATAAGTGCATCAAGCTCTTCGACGAGTCCTATTCGAAAGCGGATGTCTTAAATGAAGCGTTAAATCTTGCCAGAGTCGAACAGACCGGCATAAATGTAGGCAAGCTGCTTGAAGTTACAACAGTTGACGGCAAATGGGCGATCGTATATGAGTATACGGAAGGCACCACCCTGGCCGAGATGATGGAGAAAGACCCGGCGAACCTGCGTAAATACATGGAACGCCTTGTGGATATCCAGCTTTCGATACAGGCGCACACCTGCCCGATGCTGAACAAGCTCAAGGACAAGATGCAGGGCAAGATCAGCCAGACCAAGCTCGATGCCACAACCCGATACGAGCTTCATACCAGGCTTGAGGGAATGCCCACGCATAACAAGGTCTGCCACGGTGATTTCAATCCCTCGAATGTTATCATCACAAAGGATGATGAAGCCTATATCATCGATTGGGCACACGTTACACAGGGAAATGCCTCCGCAGACGCGGCAAGGACTTATCTTCTGTTCTGCCTTGAAGGCGAGACCGAGAAAGCAGAGATGTATCTGGATCTGTTCTGCAAGAAGAGCGACACCGCCAAGCAGTATGTTCAGAAATGGATGCCTATCGTAGCAGCCTCGCAGTCTGTCAAAGCTATCGAGAAGGAACGCGATTTCCTGCTTAAATGGGTTGATGTTGTGGATTACGAGTAATTAAACGATCAAAGGAACCATCTTTGATTCCCGTTATGGGGACCGGATGGTTCCTTTATCTGTATTCATATTTGCCTTAACACCTGTTACCTTCTTAAAAGAGTAACAGATGTTCAACTCATTTCTCCTGTCTCTTATGATAATCGTCCAATGCCGAGCGTATAGCTTCCTCGGCAAGTACGGAGCAGTGCATCTTGTAATCCGGAAGTCCGTCGAGAGCCTCTGCTACAGCCTTGTTGGTCAGCTGCATGGCTTCGGATACAGGCTTGCCCTTGATCAGTTCGGTTGCCATGGAGCTTGAAGCTATCGCGCTTCCGCACCCGAAAGTCTCGAATTTTACGTCCTGAATGATATCATCCTCGATCTTCAGATACATTTTCATAATATCACCGCATTTTGCATTTCCGACCTCTCCGATGCCGTTGGCATCCTCGATAACGCCTACATTCCTCGGATTACGAAAATGATCCATCACTTTCTCACTATATAAAGCCATAAATCGTAACCTCCATATTTCAGTTAATATATCTGTCTATAATTTCCTGCACTTCGTACAGTTTTTCTTCCTATTCATCCGTATTGCCGGTATTCTTCAGCCCTACCGGCTACCTTTCTGATCTGCATTTCTTCATTTATCACAGTATAAACGGGGATTTGCCTGCAACCAGATCCCTCCACACCGGAGAGAATCCGCGCAGATACTCAACCACTTCCTTCACCGACTTGATGATACTGTCGATATCATCATCCGTTGTTTCCTCACTGATCGTAAGTCTCAGCGATCCGTGCGCCACATCATGCACCCTGCCTATTGCAAGCAGTACATGGCTCGGATCAAGAGAGCCCGAAGTACAGGCGCTTCCCGACGATGCCTGAATTCCCTTGTCATCAAGCAGTAACAGCAGCGATTCGCCTTCGATTCCTTCAAAGCAGAAATTGACATTGCCCGGAAGCCGGTGTGTTTCATCGCCGTTTAATGCCGAATGCGGGATTTCCTTCAGCCCCTTGATCAGTTTATCCCTCTTTGCAGAGATATCGGCTGCATTCTTTTCAAGTCCCTCTACTGCTTCTTTCAGTGCCACAGCGGCTGCCGCGATACCCGGAACATTCTCTGTTCCGGCACGTTTCCCGCGTTCCTGGGCGCCGCCCTCGATCAGGTTGGCAAGACGGATGCCCTTCTTCGCATACAGGAATCCTACACCCTTGGGTCCGTGGAATTTATGCGCGGAAGCGGACAGCATATCAATATTGTCATCCACAACATTTACCGGGATATGGCCTATCGCCTGCACGGCATCGGTATGGAACAGTACGCCTTTTTTTCTGCATATTGCTCCGATCTCGCGTATCGGCTGGATCGTACCGATCTCATTGTTCGCATACATGATAGTTACAAGGCAGGTGTCTTCGCGGATAGCATCTTCTACCTCCTGCGGCAATATGATCCCGTTCTCGTGCACATCCAGCAGGGTGACCTCAAATCCGCTTTTTTTCAGCTTTTCAAGCGTATGCAGCACCGCATGGTGTTCAAATGCCGAGGAAACGATGTGCATCTTTCCGGCCTTTCTTCCAAGTTCCGCCGCAGAAATGATCGCCTGATTATCGGCCTCGCTTCCGCCCGAAGTAAAATAAATCTCCCGCGGGCTCGCGCCTATCACCTCCGCGATCTCCTCTCTCGCCTTTTCAAGCTCTTCCTTGGCTTTCTGTCCGAATCCGTACAGGCTAGAGGGATTTCCGTAAGTGTCCTGCATCAGCGTAACCATCGTATTGATCGCCGCATCGCTCATCCTGGTAGTTGCGGCATTGTCAGCATATATCAATTGTTCTACCTCCAAAAAAGCTTTATCATTTGCGAATCAAATATACAACTATTTACCTACTATGTCAATAGGTTATTTATAAAAAAGATATGAACTCATCGCCCGTCGCACAAAAAACAGCCGTGAAAGATGATATATCTCCCACAGCTGCAGCTTTTTCCGTATTGATAAAGAAACCAAACTTCTTTACTACTGCACCGATAATGCAAGTTTTACCGCAATCTCGGCACTTTTTAGGAATTCATCGACATAAAAAAATTCACTTGTCGTATGTACATTGTGCATTGCATTTGCTACAACGATCCCCTCAATTCCGTTCTTATTTAGCGAATTATTGTCGGAACCGCCGAAGGTCGTAACGATCCTGGCCTGCCCATATCCAAGGCTTTCCAGTACTTTTTTGTATTTCACGATCACCTCCGAGGCTTCATCAACGCAGTATGCGCTTATCATCTCTTCTGCTTCGAAAATGACCTGTGCCCCATATTCCTGCGCCGCTGTTCTGAATTCAGTCGCGATGGTTTCAATAATGCTGTTCGCCTTCGTGCTGTCCAGACTTCTGACCTCTCCCTCAACTACCGTTCTGCCGGGTACGATATTCCTGCCCGTACCGCCGTTGATCAGTCCGATATTGGCGGTAGTTTCCGCATCTATCCTGCCAAGCTTCATTCTTGATACAGCCAGCGCCGCAACCGAGATCGCAGATATGCCGTTTTCGGGTTCGAATCCCGCATGTGCGCTTTTTCCTTCGATCACGGCCTTAAAACTGATGATCGACGGGGCCCTGTTTGCGATGGTCCCCACAGCTCCGTCGAGATCGAAAACATAGGCAAAACGTGACTTTATTTTCGAATGATCGAAAGCGGATGAGCCTCTGCAATACGGTTCTTCAGCCACAAAAAACACCGTCTCGATATCGGGATGGGGCAGATCGCTTTCCCGGATCACAGTCAGCGCCTCAAGTATCGCAGCTATTCCCGTAGCGTCATCGGCACCAAGCACAGTGGTTCCGTCTGAAGTTACTTTCCCGTCGGGATGAATGATAACTTTCTTGCCCTTTCCGGGTGCGACTGTATCCATGTGTGCCGAAAACAGGACCGGCTCACCTTCGGAATTTCCTTTCATAAAGGCATATATATTTCCGGTATCATCCATGTTCACTTCCAAGCCGAGACTTACGAGCTTATTTTGCAAATATCCCGCTATCTCTTCCTCATGAAAGGATTCGCTGTCAAATGACGCAAGGGTCACAAATTCATCCAATAAACGTTTTTGGTCAACCATAAAGAGGCTCCTTTAGTAAATCAAGCTTGCCCGCATTTCATTTTATTCATTCTGCGGATGATCGATCCGGCTCCTTTACCGCCTTTTTCAGCCTCCGCAAAGCTTCTTCCAGCGTACTCCTCGGACATGCGATATTGATACGCTCAAACTGCTCCCCGACCTTTCCGAACATGCTGCCCGCATCCAGCCAGAGCCGTGCTTTTTCAACCACCAGCTTATTCAACTCCCTGTCAGACAGCCCCAGTCCGCTGCAGTCCAGCCAGATCAGATAGGTCCCTTCCGGCTCGACCAGCTTTATCTGCGGAAGATGCTGTGCCAGAAAACATCTCACAAATGAAAGATTGTCCTCGAGATACTCCGTGAGCTCACGATGCCATTCTTCTCCGTATCTGTAAGCCGCTTCACAGGCCACGATCCCCATTATATTTGACTGGGAATAGCCATTCCTGTTCTGTACAGCCTTAAACTTCGCACGCACTCTGTTATTATAAATATATGTATTGGCATTGTGAAGCCCCGCGAGGTTAAAAGTTTTTGATGGAGATGTGCAGATCGCGGCGTTGTTTAGAGCCTCCTCACCCAGCGAAGCATACGAAACAAACTTATATCCTTTGTAAATAAAATCCGCATGTATCTCATCCGAGATCACAAATACATTGTGGCGAAGGCATATCTCCGATATCTTTTCAAGCTCTTCCCTCTTCCATACCCTTCCCACAGGATTGTGCGGGTTGCAGAAAATATACAGTTTGACATCATTTTCAATGATCTTTCGTTCAAGATCCTCAAGATCGATCCGGTATTTCCCGTCCCTGTATACCAGATCGCTGCTGACCAGCTTTCTGTGGTTGTCGGTGACTGCCTCGCCGAACGGATAATAGACCGGGCTGTTTATTATCACGGCATCGCCTTCTTCGGTCAGTGCCTCGATAAGGTTGCAGATTGCAAATACAACGCCGCATGAGAGCACCAGCTTTTCTTTTTGGGGAGTCCATCCGAAATGTCCGGTAAACCAATTCGCAATTGCTTCGAAATAATCGTCAAACGGCTCAGAATATCCGAAGACCCCGTGTTCCGCCTTTCTTACCAATGCCTGTGTTACTTCCGGCGGTGTCCTAAAATCCATATCCGCGACCCACAGCGGGAGCAGATCCTCCGGCATTCCGCGTTTTACGGCAAAATCATATTTCAGTGAATTTGTATTCTTCCGGTCAATTATCTCGTCAAAATCATATTTTCCCATATTCGGATCCTGTCTTTCTCTAATACGTTATTCCCTATGTTTATTCAGAGGATCTAGCTCTTAAATGAACCGATCGCTTGCCTTAGATCTTCTATCAGATCATCCGCATTTTCGATCCCCACCGAGATCCTTAAAAACCTGTCATTGATGCCCCTTGCATCCCTTTCTTCCTTCGGAACATCCGCATGTGTCTGCAGCATCGGATAAGTTATCAGTGAGTCAACCCCACCGAGTGATTCCGCATACTGGAATATCCTGACATTGGCGAGAATATGCTCTGCGAGTTCCTTTGAAACCAATTCGATAGATATCATGCCTCCAAACCCACGGGATTGCTTTTTTATGATCTCATAGCCTTTCGAATCTTCCAGTCCCACATAATAAACCTTTTTGACCTTCGGTTCGGTTTTCAGATACCGGGCAATTTTCATGGCGTTCTCACTAATCCTGTCCATACGGATAGGAAGGGTCTTGATACCTCTTTCGATCAAAAATGAATCAAAAGGTGCGAGCTGCCCTCCGATAGTCTTTGAATAGAAAAGGATCCTGTCTGCAAGTTCCTTTGTCTTTGTAACAACAAATCCGGCAAGGGCGTCATTATGTCCGCCCAGATATTTGGTTCCGGAGTGCAGAACGATGTCTGCTCCGAGCTCGAAGGGCCGCTGGAAATAGGGTGTCAGAAATGTATTGTCCACATACACCAAAGCTCCGTTGGCGTGAGCCACTTTACTGACCGCTTTGATATCGGTGACCTGCATGAGCGGATTGGACGGGCTTTCGATATAGATCAGACGGGTGTTGGGCCGTATTTTTTCCTTTACTGCTTCGATATCGGATGTGTCTGTAAAATCGAATTCAAGTCCGTTGTAATTACAGACATTTCTGAACAACCTCAGCGCTCCGCCGTACAGATCATCGGGGGCTATAACATGATCACCCGGCTTGAAAAGCATCATTGCAACGGTTATCGCCGTCATTCCCGCTGAAAAAGCATATGCGGCACAGCCGCCTTCAAGGGCCGCGAGCGTATTTTCAAGATGACTCCTGGTCGGATTTGAAAGCCTGGAATAACTGTAATCGGAAAGCACATTGACTCCCTTATGCACAAAAGTCGCAGACTGGCAGATGGGCATTGTAAGAGTCCCCCACTCATCCCGTACATTATTGTCTGCATGTAAACAAAGTGTTTCGAAGTTCATTCTTTCTTCCTCCATCGTTATCCGGCCGCTTGCTATACGACAGTCTGTATCTGTTACCAACCGGTAAAATTACTGATAATCAGGCAATCCGCCTTTATACGAATTCTTTCATCAATATTCGTCTGGGAATCTGTATCCCTTCGGAGTGAACATTGCAGCGGCCCAATCAGGTGCTTTTTTATTTTCCGAAGATTTGTTGTCTTCAGTTTTCGGTACGGTTTTCTCTTGCCCGGCTGCTTCGGGCTTTTCATCTTTGAGACCGTCTTTTTTCTGTCCGGGCTCTTCCGGTTTTAAAAATTTCTCAAACACATATTTGTTGCGCCGGTATTCCTTCAGCTTGTTATAAAAACCCACCGCTCCGGGATGTGTATTTAAAACGATCACGTCAGCGTCTATGATCCCGGAGAGCTTCAGTACTATGTTCTTTCCGATCGAAAGCCCCTGATACTCCGGATCGACCGCTACATTTAAGATCGTCGCAAATTTCTTCCCATCCGACACGGCTCTTGCAACACCGACCAGCCTGTCACCGTCATAAGCGGTAACCGCGTATCTGCTGTTCGTAAATGCGGCTTTGGTCCTGTTTACATCATGGGGTCGTCCGCCAAAAGCCTTCGAAAGGATCGTATTGATGTCGTCAAATGCAGTATTTTCATATCCTTTTCGAATCTCAATCTGCGTTGAAACATCGGATTTTCCATGTGTTATCCGGTCTTTGGTCCTTCCGGTATCCGCCTCATCTTTACTGTCTTCCGCTTCGTCGGTATCCGCCTCATCTTTACTGTCTTCCGCTTTGCCGGCATCTGCCTCGCTCTTACTCTCTTCTGTCCTTCCAGCACCTTCGACTGTCTTCCCGGCCTCTGTCCCGCGGACATTCCCCGGAGCCGTCAAAAATTCATTTTCGAACCTGTATCCCGCAGGCAGGAAATCAGCTTCACTCATACCTTCCCTGTAGTATGTCCAGGCATTCTTACATCTTCCGTATCCGAGTTCCTCATACAACTCAAGATCCTCCCGGGATCCATATACCATAACTCTTCTGCCTGACAGCTCTTTTTCGGCTTCACGGACCAATGCAGCTTTAAGCTCCTCTCCGTATCCTTCCGCTGCTACAAGATCAACCAGAAGTGCTGTCTCAACTCCCTCACTTATGACCCTTACTGCTCCGGCCAGCTTGAACCGGCCCCCATTCGGAAGTCCGGCCTCATTTCCGGTTCCTTCCCTGTCTTCAGCCCTTTCCTCATCTGCCGGTCCCTCCGGAGCAGCCAGTGCAAACACTTTCAGGAAGCTTTCGTCGAACAACCCATATGCGTCCGACCGGTCGCCATACAGTGCATTCAGTTCGTCTCTGCCGATTCTTGTAATATCCTTCGTAAATATTATTCCCATAAAAGATTGCCTTTCATTAGTTGCATGCTTGATCAAAAATGAAACGGAAGCGGCTTTTCCTCCGGAGCTGCCGGAAGCTTCGCCAGCCTGCTGTGTGATTCACCGAAGTAGCTTATCACTTCTTTACGGAGCTGTTCCGGGATAAGGTGCGGGATCGGGAAGACCTCCGAATTCGCCAGTCTTTCAGTCAAATATGTAAGAAATGACGCTTCCCTTTCCAGTACATTTTCATCGATCAGATCCATGTTGTCGTACCTCGTATGCATGTATCCGCCGCCCCTTGGAGCCCCCTGTCCGAAGCTGATGCTCGGAATACCGACATCATTGAAGTTCGCCGAATCGCTGCTCATTACCTTCTTTACCGTAACGGCTTCATAGCCTGCTTCCTTCAGCAGACCGTGTATCCAGTGTTCCGTCTCGTCGGTGGCGGTCAGGAAGATCAGCTCTTTTCCGAGAATGCTTCCTCCGACATCCACGTTGATCATGGCTTTTGTCCGTTCATTCAGTTCCGGATGTGCCTCTGTATAGGCTCTTGAACCTCTGAGTCCCGTTTCCTCCGAACCGAATAGCACGACCCTTACCGTACGCCTTACAGGATGCTTTTTCAGGTATTCCAGTAAAGAAACAACCTCCACAGCACCGGCCCCATTATCCCACGATCCGTAAGAAAACGGTACACTGTCATAATGAGCTCCGACAGTCAGTATCTCGTCTTTCAGATCGCTTCCTTCGACCGTAACCGCCAGATTGGCAGACTTAACAGTTTCCTCTTTGAGGATCAGCTTGAACCTGACCTTTTTCGGCTGCAGCCTGAGCAGCTCAACCGCCTCTATCATTCTGATGGTAAATGCGGGCACCGCTCCGTAATCTCTCAGATTCTCACGGAAGCGAACCGTTTCAAGATCGCTGTTTTCGTATGTGTCGCGGATCGTGCCGCTCGTGGTGGCATATCCGGCAATGCCGGCCTTTTTGATCCTGTCATATTCTTCGGGGGAAAGCCTGTCATGGATCAGCACAAACTTGCCTTTTATACGGCTTAAGCTCACCTCATCAAAGGACCTGAGGTAGTAAAATTCCGCTATTTTGCCCCGGGTTCCCGTAGAGGCACTGTCGATCACACCCGTAACCGTAAATACCGTCTCGCTGCCGTCATCATTTACGACCGCCAGATAAGCCTGCGACGGAACCTTTCTCGTATATGTAAATTCCTCTGTCACAGATGTGAAGCCTGCCTTCTTTATCTCACCTGCCAGAAATTTCAGTGTCTGTCGTTCTTCTGCGGTACCGCTCGGTCTTGAATAACTGATCGCCGCCAGCCTTTCATATATCTTCTTTGCCATAATCTCCTGAACCCTCCTTAGAAATTCCCTTCATCCATTGTCCCAAGCAGTTCCCTAATGCAGAAGCATGCAACCTGATGGTCTCCCCTGCCGATCTTTGTAAGCGTCGGCACTCCTTCTTCCTTCTTACTGTTGGCGTAAGGACATCTTCCCGCAAATTTGCAGCCTGTGGGGATGTCTATCGGGCTCGGGACATCACCCTCGAGGAGTTTTCTTACTCTCGACTGTTCCGCATGGGGATCCGGAACCGGAATAGCCGATAAAAGACCCCTGGTATACGGGTGTATCGGATTTAAGTACAATTCCTCTGCCTCTGCAACTTCTACCAGTGAACCCAGATACATCACGCCCACCCTGTCGGAAACGTATCTGACGATCGAAAGGTCATGGGCGATGAACAGTAGCGTAAGTCCCAGCTTTTGCTGCAATTCCTTGAGCAGATTGATGATCTGTGCCTGTATTGAAACATCGAGAGCCGAAATAGGCTCGTCGCATACAATGAATTCGGGATTTAC
>JAGCZE010000262.1 GCA_017960415.1 Lachnospiraceae bacterium | reverse complement strand
CTTCAGCCGCCTTGCCGCAGGTCTGTCGAAGACAAGAAACAGCATCAGCAACGGGCTCAGTAATATTTTCAGCGGTTTTTCACAGATTGATGATGATTTCTATGAAGAGCTCGAAGAGACACTGATCATGGCCGATATCGGCGTAAATGCGACCGAAGAGATCATGACCAATCTCAAGGCAAAGGTTAAGGAAAACCATATCAAGCAGCCCGAAGAGTGCAAGCAGCGTCTGATAGACAGCATTATCGATCAGATGAAGGTTCCCGAGAATGCCTATGAATTTGAAAACAGGCCTTCTGTAGTTATGGTCATAGGTGTTAACGGCGTGGGCAAGACTACTTCTATAGGAAAACTTGCCGGACAGCTCAAAAACTCCGGAAAACGCGTGATCGTTGCGGCTGCGGATACATTCAGGGCCGGTGCCATTGACCAGCTTGCTACATGGACCGAAAGGGCCGGAGTGGAGCTTATCTCACAGAGTGAGGGCTCGGATCCCGCCGCTGTTGTTTTTGACGCAGTCAATGCGGCAAAATCACGTAAGGCTGATATTCTTATGTGTGATACTGCAGGCCGTCTGCACAATAAGAAAAACCTCATGGAGGAACTTCGAAAGATCAATAAGATCGTTGACAGGGAATATCCCGACGCATATAGAGAAACTCTCGTTGTTCTCGACGGAACAACAGGTCAGAATGCGCTTGCTCAGGCAAAGCAGTTCGGTGAAGTTGCGGATATTACAGGTATTATCATTACGAAGCTCGACGGCACCGCAAAAGGCGGTATTGCGGTCGCCATATCAAAGGAACTCAGCATTCCGGTTAAATATATAGGTGTAGGCGAGCATATAGACGATCTTCAGAAATTTGATCCGAAGAGCTTTACCGAAGCTTTATTTGCCGAATCAAAAGATGAAGAATAAGCCTTATGCGGAAAATAAAAGCTCTAAATAAAAAAGAAAACAGAAAAATATAATAAAAAGCTTGACAAACCGAATCAAATAATATATCATCATCACCTGTAAAGAAAAAAACTTTACAGGTGATTTTTATGGAAGACGAAAGAATTACGGACGAAAAGCTAAAGGACATTTATGAACTGACAAGGCTTTACGATATGTACGGTGCTTTGTTGAACGATCATAACAGGGTTATTTTCGAAGATTATGTCCTTAATAATTTCTCGCTCGGCGAGATTGCATCGGATCAGGATATCAGCCGGCAGGGCGTGCGAGATACCGTACTTCGCTGTTCCAAAAAACTGCGTGATTATGAAAACAGACTCGGATTCGTCAGGAAGCTTGATGAAGCTGCCGAAGCGATCGATGAACTCAACGGATATATAGATTCCAGCGAGGGTATTTCGATCCTGACCAATGTACGCAAGATCCTGGAGATATGATCCGGTCTGATAAAACATAAACACGTTTCAAAACAGATATATAGTGTATTATTGATATATACGGAGTAGATCAGATGGCATTTGAAGGTTTAAGCGAAAAGCTGCAGAACGTCTTTAAGAATCTGCGCGGCAAGGGAAGACTCTCCGAGGCTGATGTCAAGGAAGCCATGAAGCAGGTCAAGATGGCTTTGCTCGAAGCCGATGTCAGTTTCAAGGTCGTAAAAAGCTTTATCAACAATGTCACGGAACGAGCGGTTGGTCAGGATGTCCTGAATTCGCTGACTCCCGGACAGATGGTCATAAAGATAGTAAATGAAGAGCTGACTAAACTGATGGGCGATGAGACCGTCGAGATAGAACTGAAGAGCGGTAACGAGCCCACGATCATTATGATGTGCGGTCTTCAGGGTGCTGGTAAGACAACGATGGCAGCGAAGCTGGCCGGCAAGTTCAAGTCGAAAGGCAGAAAACCGCTGCTCGTTGCATGTGATATTTACAGACCGGCGGCCATCGAACAGTTACGTATCAATGCCGACAAGGTCGGAGTGGATTTCTTCCAGATGGGCACGAACCATGCCCCCGTTGATATTGTAAAAGCGGCTCTGAACCACGCAAAAACCGAAAACGAGAACGTTGTGATCATCGATACAGCAGGTCGTCTCCATATCGATGAAGAGATGATGCAGGAGTTGATCACGATCAAGGATCAGATAAAAGTTGACCATACACTGCTGACAGTCGATTCCATGACAGGTCAGGATGCGGTCAATGTTGCCGAGGCTTTCAACTCAAAGCTTGAGATCACCGGCGTGATCCTGACCAAGCTGGACGGCGACACCAGAGGCGGTGCGGCACTCTCGATCAAATTCGTTACCGGCAAGCCGATCCTTTATATCGGTACCGGCGAGAAGATGACAGATATCGAGCAGTTCTATCCGGACCGTATGGCTTCACGTATCCTGGGCATGGGCGATATACTGACACTCATTGACAAGGCCGAGGCCCAGTACAACGAAGAGAAGTCGAAGGAACTTGAAAAAAAGATCCGCAAGGCTGAATTTGATTTTAACGATTATCTCGAACAGATAGAAAATATGAGGAATATGGGCGGTCTGTCCCAGATCATGGATATGCTCCCCGGTATGGGAATGGGCAACGTGGATCTTAAAGGGATGGATGCGGAGGAAGGCGAAAAGGGCCTTAAGATGGTAGAATCCATTATCCGCTCGATGACAGCGAAGGAAAGAGCCAATCCCGATCTGCTCAATCCGTCCAGAAAGAACCGTATTGCGAAGGGCTCGGGTGTTGATATCGCAGATGTTAACCGCATGGTGAAGCAGTTCTACGAATCCCGCAAGCTCATGAAACAGATGTCAGGCATGTTCTCCGGCAAGAAGAAGGGCAAGTTCAAGCTTCCTTTCGGATTTGGCGGTTGACTATAAAAATAATACAGGAGGTGAAATAAAATGGTAAAGATCAGACTTAGAAGAATGGGTGCGAAGAAGAATCCTTTTTACAGGATCATCGTTGCAGATGAGAGATCTCCCCGTGACG
>JAGCZE010000261.1 GCA_017960415.1 Lachnospiraceae bacterium | reverse complement strand
TTCTGGCCCAGTTTCCTGCTGTAAACGTGTTCTTCGCACCTGCCTGTATCAGCTCAATATTGAACATCCGGCTCTTTTTGAATTCATTTGCTATATGGATCGTTCCTATAGTGCACGGCTCCATATCCGGGAACAGGTTATTGACGAAATCACGCTTTTCCATCCTCGCATCGACATGATATATCCTGACTCCGGTGAAATCATTGATGCCGTACATTTGGGAATCATATTGGTTTACACCCGAAGAAGTATACAGGTCAACGAGCATATACTCCGAAAACGGCGGTGCAAGGGTCTCTGTTGCCGCAGGTATCACGATCGCATCACCGCGTTCGCACAGAGCACCTATCTTTACTTCTACCGATTCGCCCGGCTTAAGCCCCGAGATGATCTTAGGCTCTATCCATCCGGCAGCATATTTTGAGTATGCGTTCCAATCTCCGACGCTGTCGGATTGCATGTCGTAACCTCCGACGGCATTGATCCCGCTGTATGTTACATCATAGTAGTCTATCAATCCGAACCCGTGGCTGAACTCATGTATCAGCGTATTATCGCGCAGATGCCATGTATTCATATTTACGACATTGTTTACCGTAGGCTTTTTGTTCGTACCGGCATACTCATTCCCGTAGGTGTTGCGATACTGGCTCGCACCGTTGAAACATGAGGGACTGAAGCCGAGATCCTTTGACATATCGCCGGAATTGATGAAGAACACCTGATCAAAGTAACCGTTTGAGTCAAGATCGAATTTCGTAAAATCCGTATCCGGATATTTTTTGTAGACCCAATCGATGACTTCGCAAATAAAGTCCCAGTTGAGCGCATGGTACTTCCATTCACTGAAATCGCATGGTGCGATATACCAGTCGGTAATATATGAGTTCACAGTGATCTTTCCGTAGGATGCAAGATCAAAATACTCGCTTAATGAGAACTGATTTCCGTCTATCCCGTCCGAATAGTCTTTTATCTTCCCGTCAAGCGAAGCCGCACGCCCGAGCTTGCTCCTGATCTCATTAAGGATCTGCTCCGAAGCACGGTCCGGTTCATCCTGCCATACGATAGGTACCACAAGGATATTCCGCTTTCCGGTTCCTGCCGGAAATGCATAAGGCAGAAGGTCATGGAACGTTTGGGCACCCTCATAAGTGTCAACCACTTCCAGCCCGACATCAAAAGACTCTTTGCCCAGTCGGATATTCAGTGTCGTTCCCCTTTCTACGCTTGCTTTATCCTTATCGATTTTCTTCCCGTCAGGATCTTTTAAATCCCCAACTTTAAAGAAATTTCCATCGGAAGCATTCACACACAGTGCATGCATATCAGCTGTTTTCAACACTTCAACCGGAATCTCGTTCTTGTCATTATCAAGATCCGGTGCCGCGTACAGTGTCATGTAGTACTCCCCTGTATAAGGAGAGTATATTTCCTTGCTTTTATCATATTTGTCGCCGGTCAGATAAGCTCCGTATACATTCGCATCAAGGATCAGGTTCTTAAAACGGGTAGCTTTCTTTGAAGGTATATATTCCAGGATGAATTTGCTGACAACAGTATCATCTGCGTTATGTCCGAATCGTTCCTTTTCGATATTATAAGAAGGTGGCAATACACCTACTCCGGCGAAATTCGGTTCGAGGAGCGCCATGGATTCTTTGACGTCTTCTTCCTTGAAATCGCAGGTATACCTGCCCATGCCGGCAGTATAGACCATCTTGTCAATAGTTCCGGGATGCATGTCATAATCAATATTGTATCCGCCGTACATGTTTATCCAGTTGCTGTCCGAACCCGGATCGCTTACAACGATTTTTATTGAATATATTCTTCCTATCCCGTCTGTCATCATAACTCTTCCGTTTCTATGAAGTATGATGCAGTCGCTCTTCACGTCAACATCCTCACCCCAGAAACGGACCCGTTCGCCGTTCGGACCTTCGACTTCAAATGATACCGAACCGTCGGAATTCTTCTTCAGGCTCTTCGGATATACCTTCTCGAATGCGTCCCAGGTCTGCAGCTTGGTTTTATCAACAACAGGCCATGCCTGCAGATATCCGTTGCACAGGTAAAACTCATCCCGCGCATAGGTCCCGGAGAGGATGTTTGAAATTTCATCACCGTCAGAGTCAATGGCATGTACCTCTACTCCAAACCCGGGCGTGAGCTTTGCGTAGGTTTTTGTCATTTCCTCCCAATGATCACCTATTACGATATCTTCACGCAGGATCGTAAAGCAAACCTTATATTTTTTCGCTCCTTTAACCGCTTTCCACGCTACTGTTCCCTGATAACCGATACATATTTCTTTTCCGGTTTCATCAAGCAGGTTTTTAACTTTTTTAAGGCTCTTAATATATTTTTTCGCGGTTTTTCCCGCATTTGTTTTTTCCTTTACAGCGTAGATCTTTTGAACACCCTCGTCTTTGATCGATGTCAGTTTCTCAAAATTTGTCTGTGAATAAGGATACTGCTCCGTAAGCACATCATAAGCATCAAGCAGCTTCTTTTCTGCCTTTTGCTGCGCTATGACAAGAGCCGAAGTTTTTTTCGATGCCGCCGTTGAAACGGTCTCCCTACCGTCCGATAAACCGTCCGCGGCATAGACAGATATTATATCATACTCCTCTGGATCATACCCAGTTGCAGCATATTCTTTTTCAGAATACGCTTTTGCACTATTTTCATTGTATGAAACGTTTTCCCTCAATATTCCGCGCGGATTGTGGTTCAGAATGGTTCCAGTCAGTAAAACCAGAGTCATGCCTTTGGCTATCGTCCTTAAGATCGAATTTTTAATTGCCTTGTATTTCATGGTCTGACATATCCTTCCAGTATCAGCTTCCCTGTTCTGTCATCTCCGTCAGGCAGGTATGTTTCTTCGTCTTTTCGCTGTAATTGATCCCTACCAGC
>JAGCZE010000260.1 GCA_017960415.1 Lachnospiraceae bacterium | reverse complement strand
TTTATCCTCACTTAATTCATTCCCCGGTATACCAATGCCTCCTGCGACTTACCGTTGCATTGAACCGGTATTTATCTTTTCCTGCTTCAGCTTTTTAGGCTGCTTCTTTCAATCATCTCTCCCCTGCTTCAGCTTCGGCAGCTTCTTGTTCAGGTGCATCGCCCTTACTTCGTCAATTGTGTTCCGGTCATCATCACACTTATATTCCTTGATCAGGCAGGCCGGTCTCATTTCGATCATAAGACGGTGCAGCTCCATTCCCCCCGGCGACAGTGTAACGATCCCCATATCCGCTCCGAGTTTCAGCTGAGCCAACAGCATCAGCGCATCATCGAGACTGATCTTTCTCGCATATTTCAGCACGCCGTAGGAGCGGTATATCTTGTCTTCCAGATCCGTCCTCTCGTTCTCCAGCATTGATTCACGTCTCTTG
This sequence comes from Lachnospiraceae bacterium, assembly GCA_017960415.1. The sequence continues at coordinate 6,643 of JAGCZE010000260.1, read as the reverse complement.
CGTTCAAGCTCGACTATCTGCCCCGTGATCTGATCCAGATTCTCGATAATATCATTTTCCGAAAGGCCCAATGTCCTGCGGTTCGAGATATCAAACATCAATGCGGCGCCCTTACCGCTTTCGGAAACGACCGGTTCGATGGCGACGCCGAATTTACCGACTTCATCCCTGATGGGCTGTATCTTGGACGACATAGCAAGTGCCGGCAGCGAAAGCTGATATGTTGCCTTCAATCCTGTTCCCACATCTGTAGTAGACGAAGTCAGAAAGCCGTATTTTTCGCTGTATGCATACTTCAGCTCGCTGTCAAAAAAGTTGTCTATGCGGTCGGAAACCTTATATGCCTCACGCATATTATTACCGGCTTTGATCACCTGTATCTTGAGGTGATCGGATTCATTAATCATAATGCTGACGCTCTCATCCTCCGAAAGGATCAGTCCGGTACCCTGTTTTTTGTTCTTCAGTGCCTGAGTTACCGCGCCGCTTTCTACAAGTGTCTCCTGCTCGGTCTCCGGCAATCTGCTGAATGTACAGGAATAATAATCCTCACACTCGCGCCCGGCAAGTCCCGGCGTCAGCGCCCTCACCTTTTCTACAAGCTTGAGAGCATCATCGCTTGCAAGTCTTCCCGAAAAATCAAAATCCGCAAGATTGCGCGAAAGGACCACCCGGCTTGAGACGACCACATCATCATAGCCTTCGGTATTCATATACCATTTGTTGTATTTCTCGCCCATTGTTTAACCTCTTGCATATGTTGTTTACTTCTCCGGCTTGTGTATCTGTTGTTTACTTCTCCAACTCGTGTATTCTGTCTCTCAGTCTTGCCGCTTCCTCGTAATCTTCGGCTTTTACGGCTTTTTCCATCTTCTTTCTGAGTGCGGCTATCTCAGGATTGTCTTTGGTTCGAAGCGTCTGCTTTCCTGATGCACCGGTCTTTGAGGCGGATCGTTTCGAACCTGTATCTCCTGCAGCCGAAGCTTTTGTATTTTTCCCTGCGGCCGCAGCTTTTGTATTTTTTCCTGCAGCAGATGTTTTCGAAGATTTTCCCTCCGAAGGTGCTTTTGTGGATTTTCCTGCAGCCGATCTTCCTGTGGTCTTTCCTTCTTCTGCGTTTCCGGTACTTTCCTTTGAATTCTTCCGGCTCTTTTTCGGTTTATCCGCTATATCGCTTTCATCCATTCTCAGAATATCATCGATCGTTCCCGCCGTCCCGAGAACGCTTCCTGTTGTTTCGCCCGAATCTGCGGGATCCTGCTCCTTCATATCAGGCATCGAAGAAGGATCATATTTGGCAGGTTCAAAATATACCGCATTCATTGGCCTTTTGGCCTTGTTCTCCACCGCACCCTGCAATGTCCGTAAGTTCTTATCGAGGATCGGTGCAAAAGCCGCATAACAATCGGGGCATCCCAGTCTGCCCGTTTTGGCGAATTCTGAAGCTGTCATGCCGCATCTTCCGCAAATGGATTCCTTCTGCTGCATCGCTCCGAGTCCCTTTGCAAAGCTCTGCAAGAGGCCCGAGAGAATATTTCCGAACGGAACATCGGGGCCGATCTTGAAATTGCCGGCAATATTGCTGAACGGAGACTGCTTTGCAGCGCATTTTTCACATAAATGCTGCTCTTTTCTGACTCCGTTAATGATCTCGGTATATGTTATCCTTGCCTCATTTTCATGGCATATCTCACACAGCATACACATATCCTCCTTACACCCACTTACGGATCATGGCAGAACCCTGAAAATCCGTACCGTGCCATGTCGCAACGCCTCGGAAAGCTCTACCTGTCAGTCAAGTTCGTTACGGTTCTTTATGGCCATCCTGATCACGATTATCAGTAACAGCATGCATACACCACTCAGTATCGCTATCACCATAGTCATGGTTCCAAGGCTCTTCTCGTAACTCCTGACCAGTTCCTCTTCGTCAATTGTAGAATAACCCGAACCTGTTTTATTTCCCAAAACTATCCTGCTTCTGTCCAGGCGCTGCAGCGTCTTCTCAACTCTGTCAAAGCTGTACAGTTCGGGCTTACCGTCTTCCTTTTCCAATATCAGCAGCAGATAATCGCTTCCGGGCTCATTGGCAGGCGCATAGGCGGTAACCGTATGACCGCTGATCATTACCGAAGTCTTGTTATAACCGTCCGGTATCTCGACATCTCCGGCATTTCTGCTGACCTTGTACTTTGAATCAGCTGTCAGATACAATGATCCGTCGGCTTCCTCTGCGTAAAATGCCCATCCCTGTGATGTTCCGTTCTGCTGAGCCGTTCCGGAAGAGTTTTCCTGCCCCTGACCGTTCGTATCATGATCGTCCGCTGCGGTATTCTGCCCCGCTTCTTCAGCCTCCTGGCCTCTTGCGGCATAAATCACGTATTTTTTCACATCGCCGTTTTCTGCCGTAACAAGCACCAGAATGCGGTTCTGTCCCACATTCAGTCCTGTGTTTCCTTCGATCTTTACCGTAGCGGTCGGATCGTTTGGCGAAGCACTTACATAGATCTCCGTAACTTCGTAGGGAACAAATACGGTATATTCAAATACCGATGCAGAGAATGCCGGAGAAAGTTCGCCCGGATTAATCCTCATAAGTCCGAGTGTAGCGTCAGAAGATGCCTTGCTGGCAGCTTTTACCTCTATAGAAAGCTTCCCCACGGAAACCGACATCAGGTATCCCAAATCCGCTTCATATACTTCGGGAGTTCCGCGCATGGAAAAATCACATGTACCCATCTTTGAAGCCTTGAACTGCATCTCGTATTTCCTGGCGAGTGTGTCGCTTCCGTAACCCATATCGCTGATCCTGAGCGTTCCCTCACCTCCGGCTATACAATCGGGTCCGGATACATACTCGAGCACATCGGAATTATATGAAATATAACCTTCGAAAATACCGGGTATGACATCTCCCTCTATAGTCAGGCTGATGGCGACTGTATCACCGACCATCACTTCATTGGCCGATGAAGAAAAATAAATCTTACAGCTGGATGCAAATACGGGAGTCCCCGCAAACAGGCCGGATATCATCAGGCATATCACGGCTATCGCTATAATGGCTCCTGCCTTTGCTCCTGCCAATTTAAGAACAGCGACAGACGCTCTGCGCCTGTCGCTTGATGCGCGGAAACCCGCGCTTGTCATTTTCGTTTTCATATACTGCCCCTTTTTATCCCTGTTCTGTTAATTCACGAAAAAAAACGTGTTAACAGGGATAGCTTTTTCCGATACAAATCAGGCATGAATGCGGATCACCCGCCGGTTACATCCGTAACCACAGGTATATCGGACATGTCGGGAGTATCCGTTGTTCCGGAAGCTGCAGGATCCCCGTTTTCTCCGGTTGTTCCGTCCGCTGCTCCGGATCCGTTATCACCGGCAGTTCCGTCCGTTATGCCCGGCCCGGTATCACTGTTGTCCGGAGTTTCCCCGCCTGTTCCGTTCTCTGTGTTTTCCTGAGGATCTGCGGTTGTTCCGGTCTCTCCGTTATCCTGAGTATCCGAAACGTTCTCATTTTCCTGTGTATTCTCCGGAACATCCGTTGTCTCAGGTACTTCTGTATCTTCCGGTGTCTGGGAAGGTTCTGTTGTCTCAGTTCCCTCCGGTGCCTCCTCACGGATAACATTTATAACATATTCACGGATATCGCCGTTTTCTGCTTCTACACTTCCGACGAACCGGTTAAGTCCTGTATCGGGATTGACTGCTCCGGTCCCGCTGATCTTCGCTAAGGTACTCACTGTCGTTGCCTTGATCTTGAGGTAGTCGGTCGACGAATCGACTATCAGGCTGTATTCCTGATCACTAGTATAATCGAAAGTCGGTGTCAGTGCAAGTTTATCACCGTTTTTATTATAAATTTTTAATGTTTTGAGCCAGTTGTTCGGATTATACTTCTTCTCAGGCTTCGGACAAGCTTCTTCCGGCATGTTCAGATAAACCGGGATCGAAAATACGATCGGGATCTGATCGGGATCCACATATCCTCTGTAGCACCTGATGCCTTCGGAATAAGGCGCTTCAACATTGGCCATATACTGATGTGCATACATTCCGCCGTTGGTAACGTTGAACTTCTGAAGATAGATCGTATTCTGCCCTCTATTGATGTAGTTATTACCGATGTAGTACGCTCCGCCGACTCTTGACCTGAAAGGATCCGTCCAGGGTATCAGTACATTGATATTGCTCGTTCCGCCGTTCGCAAACTGCAATCCATGCTTGATGTTCTCGCCGGGCACGGTGCTGTGGTAGGCCCCGATATTGTAATAATTATACAATCCTTCATAGCCTTCCACGGTTCCGTTAACACTGTTGCTCATCTTGTCCGTTCCGAGAGTAACCTCCTGTTTGGCTCTCGATGCCAGATGGAACGGGCTCACACCGGTATACTCGGCTGCCATCAGGAATGTATCTTCAAAGGAGATCGTTCTGGTATTACCAAGGCTGTCGGTATATTCATAAGTCGCTCCCGACATGGCTGTATTCTTCAGGATATTTGCAACTCCCGCATAATCCTGGTAATCGGGATTGTAGCTCAGCACTTCAAACTGGAAAACAGTATTGTAAGTCAGGAAATTCCTGGGATCCATGTAGTACTCGACAGCTTCTTTTGAAGCCGTTACCCAGTATGTGCTGTCAAATACGGTCCATGTATCCGTCTTCCAGCTGTAGGCTCCGGGCTCGAGAGATTTCCATTCTACACTGTAAGAAACCGGAAGCAGGTTGACGCCTACTTCTGTTTCCGCGGCAATGACTTCATTCCAGTCAAGCCCGGTATGGAAAGCCTTGAATTCCCACGAAGGATACTGGGCATGGAGCTCGCGCAGCGCCGCTTTATAGCTCTCCGGAAATCCTTCCTGTTCAAGCTTTGTTTCAAAATCCACATTGGAAACCGAAGCCGATTCGGTGGTTTCCATCAGTGTCAGAGAGCTGTATGCCTCGACATAGCCCGTTCTGACATATCCGAAATATTCATTTCCGTCGAAATAGAACCTGATATGACACCAGCTCTGTGAGCTGTCATCGCTGCCGCCCGTAACATCAAGCACCTCGATCGGATCGCCGTCGTACAGCAGTATCAGCTTCTTGTCTTCGGTAAACAGTCTTTCTCCGGAGCCCTTGGCTTCTTTTGCGACAGCCAGACCGGCAGCACCTGCTATCCGGGCATTGGCGCCTTCAAAATTATTTTCCTTCGGGGTCGTGTTTTCTTCGGGTTCCTGTCCCTTAACCTCTTCCACTGCCGCAGGTTCCTTCACCGGAGTCAGTATCTGCACCGAGTACTCTGTGGCGTTCGAAACCCAAGTCATGGTGAGGGCCGGAATATAACCGACATATTCGGTTCCCTTATATTCTGCGGAAATCTTGAAATATCTGAGACCGTCCTTGCCGATCACATCATCAAGGATCTCAATCTCTGTGCCTTTGGCAAATCTGATCACCGTGCCGTCGTCGGTTCTGACTCTCTTGGCGCCGTCCTTGGCCTTCGACCTCAAAACAAGCTTGGATTTCTTGGTCTTCGCTGCCACATCATCGGAACAGTCTACGGTAATATAATCACTGATGACATAGCCGACCTTGTATTCTCCGCCGGTATTTACAACCACGCGGTACCATCTGGTCTTAACATCCTTGCCGTTATCATCTTTGGTGGTATAAACCTTTGATTTGATGATCTGTACTTCCTGGCCGCAATCAAGCACCGCAACGACTTTCGCGGTCGTGCTGGCCGTTTTTCTCATATTCAGACCCGACTTGGAAGATACGGTTCCCTTGTAATTGATCGTAGCTGCCCATGTCAGCGTCGTTATCTCGTATCCTTCGGGAACTCCGTTGCTCAGATCTGTCGGATCAAACTCTTTGTTCCCGGAATCGTTTTTCTCGCTATCCTTTTTATCGTTGTCTTTTTTATCGTTATCCTTATTGTCTTTACTGTCTGTATCCTTATCTTTGTCGCTGTTCTTGCCTGTATCTGTACTATCGGTGTCCTTATCGCCTGTTTTATCCTTGTCTTTCTGATCCCCTGTGTCCGCGGTCAGTTCGCCGCTGTCTTCAGGAATATCACTTTTGCTGCCCCAGGTTATCTCAACATAATCGCTCAGACAGAAGCCCTCGACGGTGCTTCCCTCATAATCCGCCTTAACATGATACCAGCCGTCTTTATTGCCCAGTATCCGCACTTCCTGTCCTTTGGTGAACTTGACCGTACCGTCGCCAAACTTCACCTTGTCATGATCCGTAGAAGGACCTTTTCGAAGATTCAGGCTGTTGGCAGTGATCTTGCCTAGTATCTGTGTTTCATCAAAGATCTCACCGTCACCTGCGGTAATATAAACGACCGAATCCTTACCGCTCAGTGAATAGCCTTCAACAACCTCGCCGTCAACGACCGTCCGTATATGGTACCAGCCGTCACGCTCTCCGAGGATCGTAACCTCATGTCCGTGCTCGAGCAGAACCTTCTCGCCGTCAAGCAGGATATTGTTGTAATCGGTGCCCGGTCCTTCGCGCATGTACAGCGCTCCGGCCGCAATAACTCCTTTCACCTCCGAAGCCGCTTGCACGGCCCTGTGATCGCACAATCCGGTCAGGATCGCCATCATAAACAAAAGGACAATAATTCGTGATATATATA
>JAGCZE010000259.1 GCA_017960415.1 Lachnospiraceae bacterium | reverse complement strand
TCAATGATGATGTGATGAAGCTGGACTTAAAAGCACTGATAGATTCGGAAAACGGCGGAAAACCCGTAAAGGTCGTGGCCAATCTGCCTTATTACATTACTACGCCCATCGTTATGGCACTTCTGGAGAAAAAACTCCCTGTTGAAAGTATTACTGTAATGGTTCAGAAAGAGGTTGCCGCAAGGATGCAGGCAAGGCCCGGGAGCAGTGATTACGGGGCGCTGTCGCTGGCCGTGCAGTATTATTCGGAACCGTACATAGCTGCCAATGTTCCCGTCAACTGCTTTATGCCCAGACCCAAGGTGGATTCCGCTGTTATCAGGATGAAGCTCTATGATGAACCTCCGGTACGTGTAGATGATGAAAAATTCCTTTTCGCACTTATCAGGGCTTCGTTCAATCAGAGACGCAAGACTCTTTTGAACGGCATATGCAATTACAGTGAATTGAGCATCACGAAGGAGAAGGCGGCCGAAGCGATAGCCCGGGCGGGGCTGTCTCCCGATGTCAGGGGTGAGACCCTTTCCCTTGAACAATTTGCCAAGCTTTCGCAATGTTTTGCGAATAATAACGAAAATAGTTAATATTCATAGTTTATATTGAAAATTTCCAATAAATTTGTTAAAATTATATAATTAAATCACTTTAAAGGGGCAGGTGAAAATATGGATCTGGTTACGGGACACAGTTATTCAAAAGATCCCAGTGTTATTGTGGATGAAGCTACGGCGGATTTTAGCGATAATCCGGGCACGATCCTGTATTTTTCGCCTTCTTCCGTTTTTGAGGAGCTTACCGCACAGCTTTCGCAGAAATATCCCAACGTACCGTCATACGGCGCAACCACCAGCTATTCCTTCTTTGAAGGCCGTAGATGCACCGAGGAATACGGGATCGGAACTGTAATAGTTGCTTTCGGCGACAGTTTTGAATGCAGCGGCGGAGTGATCGAAGAGATCCTGATGCATCCGATAGAATTTGCTCCGGTAATAGAGAGGAGTATGAATGAAGTCGAGCAGGAGAATACGGTGTGCCTGACATTAACTACCGCATTTTTCGGAGCAGAGGAGCTGGTGCTCGATACATTGGCCTCGGTCATTGGCGACAGACCGATACATGTCGCGGGTTCTTCCTGCGGCAATGAGACCAACGACAGGATCACTTATGTGGCATGTAACGGCACAGTCTATTCCTCGGCATCCGTATTTCTCTTTATTCACAATAAATGCGGCAGGGTTGAGGTGATCAAGCAGGATATGTTTGTTCCGATGAGAACTGAATTCCGGGCAACCTCCGTTGATGTGCGCAAGCGTATAATCCATGAGCTTGACGGCAAGCCGGCGGCGGTACAGATGGCCAAGAACCTGCATTATGAGTTGTATGAACTGAACGAACATCTGCTTGACTACGGTCTGGGCAGAAGGGTCGGAGATGTTGTTTATACCACCGAGATCATGGGCATCACCAGAAATAAGGGACTTGAGATGCTTGCGGGAGTTTACGGCGGCACAAGGCTGTGCCTGCTTGAACGGGGCAAACATGACAGCTGCCTTGCCGATATGGTCGCGGCTGTGCGCCAGAGGATCCCCCAGCCGAGGTTTATGCTGTATATAAACTGCATTTCATTAACGAAATACTATAAAGAGATCAACTGGACAAGCGTCTTCTGCGCAGGACTCGGAACTCTCGCACCGCAGTTCGCGGGAATTTCGGGATACGGAGAGCAGCTTGACCGGATCAATATCAACAAGACATTATTGGGTATAGCATTTGAATAGTAACTAACATATTTTCGGGGCATGGGTATTTACTTATGAAGAACAGTACTACGGGTTTAGTTTTCACAAAGTCAAGCTGTATCGGTTGCAACAGCTGTGTATTGGGCTGTCCGGTTCCGGAAGCCAACATAGCTGAGAAGGCACTTTACGGCAATTTTCTGAGAGTCGATCCGGATAAGTGCATCCACTGCGGACATTGTATAACAGCCTGTCCTCACAGTGCCCGTGATTATACGGACGATTCCGACGAATTTCTGTCAGCGCTTTCCAAGGGTGAAAAAATATCTCTGGTCGTTGCTCCTTCGTTTATGCTCCGTTATTCCGAAAAAGCGGGAAAGATCCTGAATTATCTGAAAAAGCGCGGTCTGGTCAATATATATGACGGAGGCTTTGGCGGAACCATTACTACATGGGCAATCATGAATTTTCTGGATCTGCACCGCGATGGCGGATTTGCGATATCTGAATGCCCTGTTTTTGTCAATTATGTTGAGAAACATTCGCTTGAAGGCGTTCAGCACCTTATCCCCGTGCAGTCATCGGTAATGTGCATGGGTATCTATATCAAGAAGCATTTCCGCGATACTTCCAAACTGGCGTTCCTCGGGAACTGCCCTGCCCGGAAGGACGAATTTGAGAATGCTTCTTCAGAGGAGATATATTCATACAATCTGACGGTTAAAAAGCTTCTTTCCAGAATAGATCCTTCGGAATATGAAAAAATGCCGGAAGAGATAACTCTTGACTGCTGCTTCCCGAGCAATTTCCTATATGCGTCGGGAGATGCAAAAGTCGGAGTTTCCAATTTCCTCGAGCCCGAAAAGCTTATCCTTTCCATACCCGGAGCCCGCAAATACTATAAATACGTGAGTTCGTTCTGTGAAAAACTGATAAATGATGAGGACGGACCGTTCCTTATCGATGCTATGAACTGCGAACATGGCTGTGTTCTCGGCCCTGCAGACGATAACAATCTTATTGAGAGCGTCAGGCTTTGGGAAAGATCGGCAAAGCTTCTCGCCGAGTCACAGACCGAAACCAGCAGGATGCTGAAGACAAAAGCAGCTGTCAGGGATGAATCCGAGATCAAAGAGATGAGAGCGGCGTTGGACAGGTTTTTGTCTTATCTTGATCCTGATGATTTCAGGCGTGATTTTGCCGACAGATTTCACCAGCAGTATCAGGTGCCCGAAGAGATCCTCAATGAGGTCTTCGAGTTTATGCATAAGTACGCTCCCGAGACCCGTACCACAAACTGCCATGCATGCGGTTACGGCAGCTGCCGTGAGATGGCACGTGCGATCGCGCTCGGATTCAACCGTCGGGAGAATTGTGCTTATTATGAGAAATTCGAGAATGTCAGATTGTACATGACGGATATGTTTACCGGAATTCCCAATCTGAACAGTTTTAATGACAGGATCACAGAGGTCATCAGAAGACATGAGACCGAGAAATACGAGGTTGCCTGTTTTTCGATGATCGATAATGATCTGATGTATTCAAGATACGGATATGATGAAGTTGATAAGTGTATCAAGGAGTATGCCCAGATCGCGGCCTCTATGGTTGAGAAAGGCGAGCTTCTTGCCCGATACGGGGATGTGGAGTTCCTTGCCCTGGTCGAGAAGAGCAGAATGGATGATTTCCTTCTGAAGTTGAACGGAATAACGGTACATCCGTTCCTCGGTCAGAGAGAGAATGATTTCCTCGTTAATATCTGTGCGGGAGTTTATCAGATAAGTGATGAAGACAGTGTCGGCGATGTTATCGGAAAGGTCGGCATTGCCCACCGGGCAGCTAAAGACCGGAACAGCCCTTGCCGTATTTATTATGACGAGAGTATGAAGGACGGTTCGGTGGAGGCGGCATATCTCACAAAGGCTTTCAGTGATGCCATCAAGAGCAGGGAATTTGTTGTTTTCTATCAGCCCAAGGTAGATCTGCGCAGCATGAAGCTGCACGGTGCCGAAGCGCTGGTACGCTGGAATCATGCCGGTGAGTTTATTGCTCCGGGACGCTTTATCCCGTTATTTGAGAAAAACGGTTATGTAGTTCATGTGGATTTCTACGTGCTGGACCAGGTATGCCGCGACTTAAGATCATGGCTTAATGCGGGACTGGAGCCTGTCCGGGTTTCTTCGAATTTTTCGAAGCTGCACATCGCTTCGCCGGAGATCGTCAACCAGATCGTCGATGTTATCGATAAATACGGCATTCCGCATGAGCTGATCGAGATCGAATTTACCGAAACAACAGCGGCGGGAGAAACCGAAAGACTTACCCAGATACTTCGTGAACTGCATGCCAACGGTATCTCAACCTCGATAGATGATTTCGGATCGGGTTATTCGTCACTGAATATGCTTCAGACGATGGATTTCAATGTGCTGAAGATAGATAAGGGCTTCCTCGATGCCGGTATAAAGGATGCCAAGACTAAAAAGATCATCGGAAGTATCATACGCATGGCCCGCGATCTGGGCATGCAGGTCGTTGCGGAAGGTGTCGAGAAACACGAAGAGCTGATCTTCCTGAAGGACAATGGTTGTGATATGATCCAGGGGTATTATTTTGATAAGCCGCTGCCGGGAGATGAGTACCTGAAGAGGCTGAAAGAACCGGTGTATACACTGCATACGCCGGAGAAATAGATGCTTTCGTAAATTACATGGCCCGCCGCGGAAAACGCGGCGGGCCATTCATCTCTTTGATTACGGTGTGTACGGGGTTCCTTCCAGCCTCTGCTTCATCACTTTAGTTACGGCACGCAGGATGTTCTCGTAGCCGGTGCAGCGGCACAGGTGGCCGGAGAGGAGTTTGCGCAGTTCTTCTTCGGAGTATTCCTTTCCGCTTTCGAGGATCTCTACAGCGGTCATGATAAAGCCGGGGGTACAGAAGCCGCATTGTACGGCGGTTTCGTCCATAAATGCCTGCTGGATGTCGGAGAGCTCGCCGTCGGGGCCGAGGAGTCCTTCAAGAGTGCGGATGTTTTTGCCGTCCGCCCATACTCCGAGATAAATGCAGGAGTTGTAGCATTCGCCGTCGATCAGGACGTTGCAGGCACCGCATTCGCCGACTTCACAGCCTTTCTTGACGCTTGTCATCGAAAAATCATTACGCAGGACATCGGTCAGGGAAGCGCGTACATCAATGTATTTTTCTACGGGTCTGCCATTCAGGGTGAAATGTATGAGTTGATACTGAGCCATAGTCTGTCCTCCGATATCATCTTTGTATTTGCTTTATTTATAAAACTACAAAATTGAAGTGATTTATTAGATCTCTCCACCGCATCTTCTTACGGATTCGATCAGTGCGCGTTTGGCGCTTTCGACGGCGATATGTTCACGGAAATCCTTGGCTGCACGCCAGGAATCGCGGGCATGTACATCATTTAAGACTTCTTTCGAAAATGCTTCGATGTTCTCCATGGTCACTTCCCTGCCGTTAATAAAGTTCTCAGCCGTTGTTGCACGCAGCGGAACGGGACCTGCGACACCGTAGGCGATCCTGACGCGGTCAAAGCTCTTTTTGTCGGCAGATAACCGGGCATTGACCGAAGTGCCCAAAGTTGCGATATCCATGGCGTTTCTCATCGCATATTTGATATAGAAGCCGTTGGTGTTCTCATAGGAATCGCGG
>JAGCZE010000258.1 GCA_017960415.1 Lachnospiraceae bacterium | reverse complement strand
CTCCTCACCGTCTTTTACAAATCTTTCAAACTCAGGCAATATCGAATTTTGCAGGTAATCCACAAGATCGTTGGCACTGCTTGAAAGATTATGTACCGCCTCGACAACTACGGCGTTGATTTGCTGAATATCGCTTGCGGTTTTGCGGCTGTTCTCGGCCAATATACCGATTTCACCCGCAACAACGGCAAATCCTTTGCCCATCTCTCCCGCTCTGGCTGCCTCTATGGATGCATTCAGCGAAAGAAGGTTGGTCTTGCTGGCTATACTCATAATTTCATCCGTAAGCGTATTAACCTTGTCTACGCTTTCGCTGTCGTTAATAGCCTTACTTAAATCACTCAAAATAGCCTCAACCTTATTGTTGGTCTCTTCCATGTTGGTTCTTGCTGTCTCCTCCATGGAATTGGCATGTTTTTTCATCTGCTTGGAGTATTCATTTATTTCACGGCTCTTGGCAGCCATTTCATCCACCTCGGCTCTTACGGCTTCGGTGTTTCTGTTGATATTTCCGGCACTGTCCGCCACTTCCGACATGGTAGCCGAAAGTTCTTCGGTAAGAGCGGAAAGATCCGAAGCGCTGTTATTGGATGTCTGAACACTTCCCAATACATCCGAAACAACCCTATCCATTGCCGATGAATTGTTGGTAATAATCTTAAAGATTGACTGCAGACGCTCAATAAATTCATTGATACCGTTACTGAGTGCGCCTATCTCATCCCTTGAATTAACGGTTATTCGCTTGGTCAAATCACCCTGTCTGTCATTAATGCCCTGTATAATGTCCTGAAGTTCCGCCTCTGCCTTAATGACCGGTCTGATAACAAATCTGGACACTATGAATATTGCAATAACTACGGCCACAACACTTATTGCAACAACAATGAAAGTGATTATATTCGCAAGTCTGTAATTGTCCGAAAGAGTACCTCTCTCCGTAACAGTAGCTGACTTGATAGATGCTATAATGGCGCTTATATCACCGTCCAGGTTCTCCGCACATTGCGCCACCGCACCGTTTGCGGTTGCATATGCATCTTTAGTCTTCTGATTGGCACTTTGCGCAAGAAGAATTCGTACAGCATCCTTCAGGCTCTGATAATCTGCAAGCATGCTGTTGTAATTTTGTGAAACAGTGGGATTACTGTACTTTTGAAAATCAACTATGGTTTCATATAAAACGTCTTCTTTGGCCTCAATATTCCCTACTACGGATGTCATAGTCTCAAAATCGGTTGCAACTATATGGGAAAGTGCCAGAGAATGTACATCCTTGGCGGTCTGACCTATCGTATCCAGTTCGGAAATTGCCTCAAGATACTCATCTGCGATTACGGTTGCCGTATTGTTAACCTTTTTTAACCCTGTCATGGCAAGGAAATTGGACAATATGGATACTAACCCAAGAAAAAGAACCGGCCCCATAATCAATGTTCGAATGCTTGTTTTTTTCTTCATTTATACGCTCCTATTCTCCTAAACAGGTTTAATTACCGTTTCCGTCTTCAATCGGATCGCCCGTGGATTCTTCTCCGGTTATTCCTTTAACCATCTCATTAAGAAGAACCTGCAGGTCTTTTCCCGAGGGATTTCCGTTACTCATTTCGATTCCGAATTCTCCCGAAGGCCCCCAATAAGTACCGCCTACGCGTTGAAGACTTGAATAAGGCGCCTGAGCCTGAAGTGCCTGAATGGCTTTGGATTCGGCCACCGCACCCTGACCTGAAGCAGTTATATTAGAAGGACCCTGTCCTCTCATATCAAATCTTAAAGTCTGGTTCTTTTCGTTGGTAATCCAGTCTGCAAGTTTTGCCGCCCATGAAACATTGGCTGAATATGAATTTACTCCCACAAGCTTATATCCGGCATAACTGGACATTTGGAGCTGTTTTCCCGAAACCGTATAAGTAGGGAGCTTTGTTGCCGCATAGTTATCGCCCCATGCTTCTTTTATGGCATTTTCATCCCAGATACCGCTTACACCTGCTATATACAAATCATCTGCTGCTCCTTTGGTAAATCCCTCCGGAGTAACTGCTGTAAAGGCAGGATTCATACCTATCCTGAGAATTCCGGATGCCACTTCCTCGCCCGTAGTTTCGGTATATTTTGCGTTCCAGTTACAATAAGTTGAAATACCGTCGTCATTAAGACCTATCTGCATATCTGTGTTGCCAAAGAAAGCATACAGATACCAGCCCGAAGTCATATCCATAAATATCTGCTTTTCACATGCTTCGGCAGCCTTTAAAAGTCCGTCCATCGTCTCTGCGTCCGATTCGCATACATATTTTTTATTGTAGAAAAGAAAATATCCGTTATCGGCTGTAAGCGGATAGGCGTAAAGTTTACCGTTTATTGATGCAGCGGCACTTGAAGCCTGCAGATTACGTCCGGAGATGGCAGAGGCATTTTCGACCTCTTTTAATACACCGGAAGCCACCAAAGCCATGAGCTGGTCGTCTGCAAAAGTAAAAACATCGGGAGCATTTAAGACATCTCCCAATATGTCATCTTTACAGTTTGCTTCGCTGTGAGCTTCATAAGTAATGTTAAAATTGGCTTGTCCCGAATACTCGGCTTTAAAGCCTTCAATAATGCTTTGCATAAGCTCGGTATCTTCTTCCGATCCCCATACTCTCAGGGCTACATTTCCTGATGATGCCGCAGAGTTATCCGAAGCCTTAGTAGCTGCGCTCTCAGTATCTTTAGCACATCCCGTAAAAAGTACACCAACAACAAAAGTCACTAAAAATAAATGAATTATTCTTTTAATCATATTGTAACCTCCGATGGAAAGAATTATATCAATCTGTAATAATACTCAAATTAACTGTATGCAATTATTTCGCTTATCTGAGCTTTGACTATTTCTTGTCCTGAGCCCATCGGAATGAAACACAAAAAAAGGACTTGAGATAATCTCAAGTCCTTAGAGTACGTGCGTGAAAGGATTCGAACCCTCGACCTACTGGTCCGTAGCCAGTCGCTCTATCCAGCTGAGCTACACGCACATTTTTCCGTGCCGTTCTTACGGCACGAAAATGATATTACCATAGGAATTCTAATAAGTCAAGGACGTTTTGCAGTTTATTTTTGTTTCTTTCTCTTAAGCTGTTCAAGCTTGAGATTGGTGTTATAAAAGTCCTTGGTGGAGCAGCCTGCACGACCGCCGCCGGCACATGCACAAGCACAGGCACAGGCGCAGGAATGGGCGCATGCACAGGAGCTGTGAGCGCAGGAACTGTGGGCACAGGAGCTTCTGGTACGGGGCACGGGAATGTGAGTTACGTGTACGCGTACATAGGTGTTGGGTGAATCGCCGTAACGGAACAGACCTTCGCTGTCGTACTTCTTGGGATCCTTGATTTCTTTTTCCTCCACAACCTCTTCGCTCTCTATGAAGCTTCGTCCGCAGTAATCACATTTTTCTTTGCCTTCGGGACGGGCAGCACCACAGCCGGGACAGGTGGGATAATACTTGATTAAGGTTCTGGTAACCTTTCTCTTGGTCTGTGGCTTACCGCCGAGACCCGAGCCTGAGCCGTAGGAGCCGGCCTTAAGTACGGCTCTTATAAATAATCCGAAAATGATTATTCCGACGATAGCAGCCAGACCTGATCCACCGTCATCACTGCTCTTGGATTCGTAGCTGTAGTCATTGTTATAACTGTCATCGTAATTGCTGTTATCCGCATATTTGTCAGTGTTAAAAGAATATGCGTCGCTGGGATAAGTTACGCTGATTTCTGCAAGCTTCTGACCTGCGGAAAGGGAATCTGTCCATGTAAGGTAATCGCCGTCAAGGGTGGCGCCGTGGCTGTTGCCGATGGATTTGTCGGAGTTCCACTTAACCACGATATTGTCAACCGCTATATCGTCAAACCAGCCGGGAATGAAGTAATAAACGGTTGCACCTTCCGTAAGGATGTTCATCTCGTACATGTAGTCCTGCACAAGGTCAAAGTCAAAAGAAACCACTTCATCATTGTAATACTTCTTGTCAAAATAAATCTTGGCAACGTACTTGCCTCCGATTGAAGTAGCTTTAATGCTCTTGACCGTAGCGGAATCGGATGTACAGGAAATATAGTGGGAGTTGGGAATGCCCACCTGAACCCACT
>JAGCZE010000025.1 GCA_017960415.1 Lachnospiraceae bacterium | reverse complement strand
GCATTTGAGATGGCTCACGGAAGCAATGTTACACTGCATATTGATTCTACAAAAATAAAATACCATCCCGCAGCTTACGAGATGGCATCAATGGGTTTCATCCCCGACGGTGCTTACAAGAACAGGGATTATGTGGGAGATCATTTTAAGGCATCGGAGAATGTTTCCCGTGCAATGCTCGATATCCTCTTCGATCCTCAGACTTCGGGCGGCCTGCTGATAAGCGTCGCCGAATCTGACGCCGACAGGCTCTTAAACGACCTTCTTACACATACAAACGCGGCCGTTATCGGATTCGCGGCCGCGCATTCGGATCATGATCTGATCGTATCATAAGATGTGGATTGATTCCACGTAATTTTACTGTTATTCAGTCTGAGCAGAGGCAGTATCTTCGGATGCCGCCTCTTTTTCATCCGCAAGGATATACTCATCAAGCGAAATCTCGTCAATGTCATACTCCAGACGGCACTCTATCGGCTCGCCTTCCTCGAAGCTCTTGCGTATCCTCTCTGCAATGATATATCCGTTCGCGGGAGTCGAATCAACCAGAAGCGCGATGTACTGGCTGGAACTGTAGGTCGTTCCGATATCGTTGCTCCTGATCGCCGAAGCCACCGCTTTCTTGAGTCTCGGGAATGCCCTGTCAAGGATCTCGGTCTCGGGAGTATCTTCCTCGCTGTCAAGGGAATAAATCGTGATCAGCAATATCAGGACAGGCTGCTGGGTACGTTTCTGGGTCCTGACAAGGAACCTGTATATCTTCTTGAAGCTTTCATACTCGACCTGGAATACGCCGGGATTCGCAGTCTGTTCCTGCAGGAAGCGGCGCAGGTAGGCAATATCGATATTGGCTGTTTTTTTCTTGGTTGTAACCTCATTTTCATCACTGTAAAAATGATAATTGTGCTTTCCGTTCTTCTTGACGTAGTAGAGCGCCTTGTCAGCCCTATTGTACAATGTGTTGAAATCGTTTCCGTCAACAGGTGAAAGGGCTATACCTATGGATATCGAAATATGTCCGGACTTCTCGTCGCCGTCAACGCTGAAGTTCTTGTCAAGGTTGAGGATGATCTCTTCAGCCTTCGCAGAAGCAAATCCTCTTCCGGAATTACCCTTGAAGAACAGCACGAACTCATCACCGCCGATACGGCAGATAATGTCATCCTGGCGGATCACTGTCCGCAGAACTTCACCCAGCTTGACTATAACGCTGTCGCCTACGATATGTCCGTAGGTATCGTTAATCCTTTTGAAATTGTCCATGTCGATCATGAACAGACATCCGCCATGGCGCTTATCCTTGAAGTATTCGTTGATATAATCTACTGCGTAGCTTCGGTTCCAGAGTCCCGTAAGCGGATCCTTCGCAGCTTCGGTGCGGACCTCGCGTGTATATTCCGCAAGCACCTTCTGGAGCAGCTTGGTACTCTCACGCGCAATATCCGATTCCTGTTCTATTTCGATATCCTTATGTTCGAGCTTATCATCCTTGATCAGCGAGATCGCGATATCGGTCATGGCAGGATCAAACTGCGTTCCCTTGCCTTCCTCGAACTGATGGAGTATAGCCTCCTTGTCGAGCTTCTTGCGGAACGAACGGTCGGAAGTCATTGAATCAAATGCATCGGCTATGGCGATTATCCTCGCCTCTACAGGTATCTGTTCTCCTGCCAGACCGTTGGGGTAACCCTTGCCGTCATAACGTTCATGATGAGTCTGTGCAACTTCGGCAGCCTTACGTATGACAGTCATATCCTGCAGGATAGTCTTGCCGTAATCCGTATGGTGCTTCAGTGTTTCATATTCGCTCTGTGTCAGCGGACCTTTTTTCCGGATGATCGAATCGGGAACACCTATATTGCCGATGTCGTGAATAAGCGCGAGATTCTGGAGATTGTACAGATCATCACCCGACCAGCCCATCTTCTTCGCTATCTCAACCGCAAACCAGGCTACATTCGTTGAATGCTTCGCTGCAAGCGGATCCTTCTTGTCGACAGTGTTGGCGATCATCATCATGGACTTTAATGAGATCCTTGCGATCTCTTTGGTCTTCTCAATGATCTGGCCCTCAAGATTCTTCTGCAGTTCAAGCAGATCCAGCGTCCTGCTCACCCTGCTGCGCAGAGTTGCCTTCTGAAAAGGCTTGACAATAAAGTCAAAAGCACCCATTTCAAAGCATTTCTTTTCAGTTTCGGGATCACTGTCGGCAGTCAGGAAAATAATAGGGATATCCTTAGTTGCTTCATTGTCTCTGATAAGTCTCAGTGTCTCATATCCGGACATATCAGGCATGTTAAGATCAAGAAGGATCAGATCGCACTCCTTCTTTTCAAGAAAACGGATAGCCTGCTCACCCGAAAGTACCGCGAAAACAGAATACATATCGGACAGCATGCTTTTAGCCAGCGATAAACTTACGCTGTTGTCATCCACAACAAGTATTTTCTTCATCAATTAACCCTCAAATAAGCATAAACAGATAAACACACCACACTCAAATAAACGCCCTAAAGTTACAAAAAGATTATCATAATCTTCACTTTTTGTCAAGAAATTACTGTTTGTATCCTCCAAAACTTTTCAAATCGAAAACTTTTTTTGCACGCCCATACTGTCCCGAATCCTTTTCCTACAACGGTTTAAAAGCTTTGGATACATTTTTTTCTGTAAAAATCGTAAATATGTGGACAAAAATGTAACTTAGATTTATAATACGCATAGAAAACCAAACTGATTACTATCCATTGCTATGCCATTCCCTATTTATGAGAGAATGGGATGTGTATAGTAATCCAAACTGTATATATTTTCGATGTGAGGTAGAGAATCGAATGAGTAGTGAGTATGTTGTAACAATGTTGGGGGATTTCACCGTTTCCCACGGACAGAAGACTATTTCCGACAGGCAGAACAGATCCCGCAAGCCATGGAACCTGATCGAGTATATGTTTGCCCGTCGCGGGGAAAGTGCCGATCAGGACGATCTGTTAAGGCTGATATGGTCCGATGATACTTCCGACAATTCGGCAGGTGCTCTTAAGGTACTTCTGCACCGTGCCCGTAAGATTCTTGACGAGCTGGAACCCGACGACAATGAAGAGCTGATAGTTCTCAAGAAGGGTGAGTATTATTTAAATCGTAATTTAACATTCGTGGTCGATGTAGATCTGTTTGAACAGCTTTGCACGCGTGCCGAGAAGCGCAAGAATATGGCTACGCGTACCGCACTCCTTGAGGAGGCCGTAAAAATCTACAAGGGTGATTTTCTTCTGAACAATCAGGAGAACTGGCTGATCCCCACCGCGGAATATTACCATAACATGTATGTTAAGGCTGTCTATTCTCTGATAGACTGCTACCTTGAAGTTCAGAATTACGATGGGATCATAAGCACCTGTACCGAGGCCGTGAAGATCGACGCCCACGATGAAGGTCTCTATTTCAGACTGATAGATGCCCTTTACAGATCCGGTCACCAGGCTGAGGCACTTATAGCTTACAACGAGGTTACCGAAGCCTTCTACAGACAGTTCGGCATTACTCCTTCCAAAGAGCTCAAGAGCCTCTACAGGACTATCATCAAGACCACCAAGGATCTTGAGACCGACCTCAATGTGATCAAGGACGCTCTGACCGAAGAAGGTGAGGCTGTCGGAGCTTTCTCGTGCGAATATGAGTTCTTTAAGGATATTTACCAGCTTGAAGCCAGAGCCTGTGCAAGAAGCGGCGATTCGATCTATCTGGGTCTGATCACCCTCTCTTCGGCAGAAGAAACCCCGAAGGCAAAAGATTCCAAAGCAAAAGCCGATCCTGCTTTCGCCAAGGCCCTCAATAAAGGTATGGATGATCTGGTACGCGCGATCAACGATACGCTCCGCAAGGGAGATGTATATTCGCGCTACAGTGTATCACAGTATGTTCTTCTGCTTCCGTCCGCTTCATATGAGAATGTTGAGATGGTTATGAAGAGGATTTCCTCTTCCTTCTACAGAAAGCATTTGAGAAAAGACTTTACATTAAGTTACAGGATGCTTCCGCTTGATCCGAAGGCATAAAACTAAAGTATAAAGCCGGGGTTGTCGCACTAAAAAATTTTGTGCGACAACCCCTTTTTAGTTTCTTTAAATATCTTTCAGAATTTTTCGATGTAAACCAGCTGGTCGTTATTTTATTAAATGATAAATTAATTTTTATTAACGAAATCGTATTATTATTTCCTGATTTAACATCTCACCTTGCCCAGCTTATTACAAGCATTACAAGTATTATTGCAAACACCAGCAAGACTATTTTTTGGAAGATTTTGTCCTGCTTGTTGCGTCTGGCTTTTCCGTTGATCCTGTCTTCTTCGATCTTGGCCTGAGTTTCTCTTGAATACTCTTCCAATTCCTTCATACGTTTTTGTTCTTCGTTTTCATCCAGATAAACTGACATATTCCCGCTCCTTTTTTTACATAAAGCTCAGTCGAGCTTTCCCCAAATGTGTTACATCAAACGTTTTGATTTTGCTATTATAGAATATCCGATGATCGGTCTGCCGGTCATTCCCCTGCGGTTTCGTCTTCTTCTTCCTCATCTTCGAATACTATATTGCCGTTTTCATCGAGACTTGCGCCGGCAGGAAGATGCTTGTCACAGATATCATCGGGATGATAGATATACGGTGTATCCCATGTTGTGATCAGTTCCGGAGGATCTACGGGAAGCATTGTTTCCGGATCTATTCTGTAGTATTCCGGCTTGACCAGAAGTACTTTGCTCACAACCTTCTTGGCAGGACAATATTCTCCGGCGGGTTTACCCGATTTCTTACAGATATTGACCCTGATATGGCAGTTGCATTTCTGTGTCGGAACAGTTCCTTTTGCGAAAAATTCACTCTTGACACAGGAACCGCCCTCTGCCTCGTCACACAGACCCATTACAGCGAGGTTTCCGCACTTGGTACAGATAACAGCCTTTACGATGGAATCCGGCATTTCGAATTCGGCATATTCAAGCTGTTTCTTCATATGGATCTCTTCCATAATGTTACGCCAGATATCCTGCTGATAATACTTGTTTTTCTGGTCAAATCCGTTATCGTAACCGGTCCAGATCGATGCCGTGTAATAAGGCGTGAAGCCTGCGAACCAAAGATCGTTGTCTTTTGTTGAAGTACCGGTCTTACCTGCTACAGGCATCTCATAATTCCTGAATGCAGGTCTGGTTGCGGTACCGATCGTAGTTGTATCAAGCATCGCATTGGTCAGCAACCATGCTGTCGAGGTCTTCATAACCTGCTTCGACTCGGTGCTCTTCTCAAGGATGACATTGCCGTCACTGTCAAGTATCCTT
>JAGCZE010000257.1 GCA_017960415.1 Lachnospiraceae bacterium | reverse complement strand
TCAGACGGGTGACGTATTCACAATGGATAAGTATTCCGAATTCTTTAATGACGGTTTGATGGATACCGGAGCTGAATTCGGCTACAAGATCGAGATCGTCAGCGTCAGCGGGACCGGAGCCGATGCGCAGGCTGTGATACGAATCACAAAAGAATGATATATGTATCAATAAAAGTTACACTTGCGTAAATAAGATGACTGACATATAATAGTCACTATATTTTAGCAAAATGTAACTATTCAAAACCACCTTATGAAAGTATAGTTTTGATATGAAAGCCTGCTTTCAAATAACAAAACTATACTTTCATAAAGGCGGTAACATAGTTACCGCTCCAATAATGAGCAAAAAAATGATTTCATTATAATTTATTTTTATCATTTTTTTGCGAATTATGGGGTTCTGAATAGTTACATCAAAATAATTTAAATAAAGATGCCGGAAGCAGCAGAGCGATGCCTGCCTGTTCCGGCGGGGAGGATTTTATGGAAAAGACAATGGAAAAGATCGTTGCTTTGGCGAAGGCCAGAGGCTTCGTCTATCCCGGCTCGGAGATCTACGGCGGTCTCGCGAATACCTGGGATTACGGTAACCTCGGTGTTGAACTGAAGAACAATGTCAAGAAGGCATGGTGGAAGAAGTTTATTCAGGAAAATCCCTATAATGTAGGTGTTGACTGCGCGATCCTGATGAATCCGCAGACATGGGTTGCTTCGGGACATCTCGGCGGATTCTCGGATCCTTTGATGGACTGCAAGGAGTGCAAGGAGCGTTTCAGAGCCGATAAGCTGATCGAAGATTACGCAGCAGAAAAGGGAATCACTCTTGAGAGCCCCATCGACGGCTGGACCCAGCAGCAGATGAAGGATTTCATCGAGGATAACAATATTCCCTGTCCGAGCTGCGGCAAGCACAATTTCACCGATATCAGACAGTTCAACCTTATGTTCAAGACCTTCCAGGGCGTTACCGAGGATGCAAAGAACGTTGTTTATCTGCGTCCCGAGACCGCACAGGGCATTTTCGTCAATTTCAAGAATGTTCAGCGTACTTCGCGTAAGAAGGTTCCTTTCGGTATTGGCCAGATCGGAAAATCATTCCGTAATGAGATCACACCCGGTAATTTCACCTTCAGAACCCGTGAGTTCGAGCAGATGGAGCTTGAGTTCTTCTGCAAGCCCGGCACGGACCTTGAGTGGTTCCGGTATTGGAGAGCATTCTGCCGTGACTGGCTGCTGTCACTGGGCATCACGGAAGACGAGATGCGCTTAAGAGATCACAGCCCCGAGGAGCTGTGCTTCTACAGCAAGGGTACTACCGATATCGAGTTCTTATTCCCGTTTGGCTGGGGCGAGCTCTGGGGTATCGCAGACCGTACCGATTATGACCTTACACAGCATCAGAACGTATCGAAGGAAGATATGAGCTACTTCGATGACGAGACCAACGAGAAGTATATTCCTTACGTTGTTGAGCCTTCGCTTGGTGCAGATCGTGTTACTCTGGCATTCCTGTGCGCAGCATATGACGAGGAAGAGCTTGAGGGCGGCGATATGAGAACCGTTCTTCGTTTCCATCCCGCACTTGCACCTGTAAAGGTCGGCATCCTTCCCCTTTCGAAGAAGCTTAATGAGGGCGCAGAGAAGATTTATACAGAGCTTTCGAAGTACTGGAACTGCGAGTTCGATGACAGAGGCAATATCGGTAAGCGCTATCGCCGTCAGGATGAGATCGGTACACCTTTCTGTGTAACCTACGATTTCGATTCCGAGAATGATAACTGCGTAACGGTACGTGAGCGTGATTCAATGGCTCAGGAGAGGATCCCGGTTACGGAACTCAAGGCTTATCTCGAGAAAAAGCTGGAATTCTGAGCATAGAACAGACGGAAGCGTAAAATACAAAGATTAAAGCTTGCATAAACAGTGTAAAGACAGAAGCCTAAAAGATAAAGAAAAAAGACATAAAGGAGAGAAAGCCGCTAAACTTTTAAAGGTTACGGTTTTTTCTTCTTTTTTTATTGCAGAGTACTATATGTATCTGTCCCCGACCCGGAGAAAATAAGCCCAAAACAGGCATATGCAAAACTTTCCGATGCGTTTAACAGACGGCACACTCACTTGACATGACAATGACGGTGAATTAAAATAAAATAAGGAATTTCTTTTTAAAGCAGTATGTTCCTGCATGGAGGAAACCGGCGTGATTAAACAAACGAGGAAAGTCGATAAAAACAGTTTGCAGCGTGCATTGGCGGCGGTAACAGGTATTATCGTTAATGTATTGCTGACTTTTTTGATGAAAACATTCGATCTGCCCATATATATGGACTCGGCCGGTACTGTCTTTGCGTCAATGGTCAGCGGACTCTATCCGGGAATCATGACTGCAGTCATCTCAAATTTTCTCATAAGTCTGTTTAAGATAAATCCCGATGCAATGTATTATACACTCATTGGTATTGGTATTGCCATGGCTTCGGCCTGGTTCGTACGAAGAAAAAAATATGAGAAAAAGCTGAATTATATCGTCCTGATACTTGTTTTGGGTTTGTTCAGCAGTATTCTCGGAACATCCATCCAGCTGTTGCTTAAGGGAATATCCGGGATGGATGCTGTTGAGGAAGCAGTGAACATCCTGTTCAATATTGTTGATAAAGCGATCTGCGTTATCCTTGCATCGGTTTTCTATTATCTGATACCTGAGAAGAGAAGGATCCGCATATGGTACAGCGGCTGGCGGCAGAAACCGCTGAGCGATGAGGAGATCGATGAGATCAATTCATTCAGGAATAACGGAAGACAATCTATCAAAAAAAGGATCACTGTAATGCTGACTGTGGCATCAGTTGCTCTCGCTGCTGTCATGGGTATTATCAGCATGAACCATCATTTTGACGATCAAAAAGAAGAGATCACCCGGAATGCTGTGAATGCCGCTGCGTTTGCTGCCGACCAGGTTTATTACGGCAAGATCGATTCATACCTTGAGCGCGGGGATCTGGTACCGGGCTACACCGATAATCAGACACAGATCGGGAAGATCTGCGGCACAGCCTTTGGAGTTGACAATATATCGGTAGTCACACTCAGGAACAAATATGTGCCTGACGGTAATAAAATGAAAGAAGAAAGCCGGTTCTGCTACATTTTCGAGATCAATTCAAACGGAGAGGACGGAAGGAATTACGGAACGGCACTGGCGTCCGGCGAAGATGACGAGATACTGCCTTATCTTAAGGAACTTGCTTCAAATAACGGCATAGCGACAAAGGAACCGGAGAAAATAAACCGCTGGAAATTTAAAACCCTGGCAGATAACTTACAGAGCGACAACATGTCGTTTACATGTTACGGCGCTTCTTCCGACGATATTGTCGGGTGGAAGCTGAAGGTATATTATCCTGTTTTCAACAATAAAAATGAGATCGTCTGCTTTGTTGTGGCGGATGCGTCGATGGGATATATCGGAGATTATCTGAGAAAGTTCATGCTGAAGACCTTCCTGGTATTTTCGGGATTTTTCCTGCTGATCCTGGGATTCGGTCTGTGGGTATCGGGTCATTTCCTGATCTTTCCCATCGGGCATATGGCATCCTTCATTGACGGATTTATCAAGAACAGTGAAGATCAGAAAATCATAGACCAAAATGTAAGAAATCTGCGCGCGATAGACATCAATACCAATGATGAGCTCGAGACTCTCTACAATGCTATTTGCGAAATGGCCGCCGGAACAGCAGAGCAGATGCGCAGCATCAGGCATTATGCGGATTCGACCGTGGAAATGCAGAACGGCCTGATCATCACAATGGCGGATCTGGTAGAAAACAGGGACTCGGATACGGGCGCTCATATACAGAAAACGGCCGCATATGTGAAGATCATACTGGATGGTCTTGAAAAGAAGGGTTATTATCTTGAAAAGCTGACACCGAAATTCAAGTCTGACGCGATAATGTCGGCGCCTCTGCATGATGTTGGCAAGATAAACATATCGGATACCGTATTGAACAAGCCCGGCAAGCTTACCGACGAAGAATTTGAGATCATGAAGACCCATACGACACATGGGCGTCGTATTATTGAAAAGGCGATAAGTACGGTTCACGGTGAGAATTATCTGAAGGAAGCAAGGAATATGGCGGCATATCATCATGAACGCTGGGACGGAAAGGGTTATCCCGAAGGATTGCACGGACAGGTCATCCCT
Source organism: Lachnospiraceae bacterium (assembly GCA_017960415.1). Next base: position 1,406 of record JAGCZE010000257.1, on the reverse strand, counting down.
CTGTCTGCAAGGATCATGGCAGTCGCGGATGTTTTTGATGCCCTTACCTCTCCCCGTGTCTACAAACCTGCATTTCCGCTGGAAAAGGCCCTTGAGATCATAGAAGAGGGATCGGGCAAGCAATTTGACCCAAAATGCGTTGAAGCATTTATGGATTCACTGACGGAAGTAAAACTGGTAATGAAGAAATATCAGGAATTGTGACGGAGGCTTATGGATGAATAAGAAAAGATCAATGATCGCGCTTATTACAGCCATTCTGTGTTTCATCCTGAACTTTGCCCCTTACAAAGCTGCTGCAAGGGTCGAAGAGTCCGGGATCGATAATGAAACATTAAACGAGAACGTACTTCCCAACGGCGGAGGCTACGCGGTTACAGGCCAGCTCTACGGGCAGGGTTTTATGCCGAAGCTGTACGATGCCCGAAGCGGGATGCCTACATCTGAAGCCAATTATATACTGGGAACTACCGACGGATATATCTGGATAGCATGTTACAGCGGAATTTTGCGTTATGACGGTACCTCCTTCGAAACCATCGGACCTTCGGATATCCTGACCAACGGCAGAGGGCTGTTTGAAGACAGCAGAGGCAGGATCTGGGTAGGAACCAACGATAACGGCGTTGTACTGATCGGTAAGGACAGAAATCAGGTGACACATTTTACTGAAAAGAACGGCTTATCGGCTTCATCGATAAGAGTCTTTGCCGAAGACAAAACCGGAAATGTTTTCATCGGTACAACGGCGGGTGTCTCTTATGTGGACAATGACCTCAAAGTGCATATTCTCGATGATTCGAGGATCAACGAAAAAAGAATACTCAGGCTTTCCACGGATATCAGCGGTATCATTTACGGCCAGACCAAGGACGGTACCGTATTTGCGATCGAATCGTGCAAGGTAAAGGTATGTTTTACAGGGGATGACATCGGGACTGAAAAGATTACAACTGTTCTTGCAGATCCCGGATATCCCGGACGCATTTATCTCGGGACCGATTCAAATGTCATTTATTACGGTGAATTCGGCAAGAACCGTACATCCTTAAAACGAATACTGACCGGAAACTTAAGCAACATTCACTGGCTGACATATGCCTGCGGAAGGATATGGGCATCTTCCGACAGTGCAGTCGGTTATATTGACGAATATTACAGATTCAAATCTGTGGACAATCTGCCGATGAACAGGAGCATCGAAATGATGACCAGCGATTACCAGGGCAATATGTGGTTTGCTTCGTCCAGGCAGGGAGTAATGAAGATAGTTGCCAACAGTTTCTTAAATGTTACGCAGGCGGCCGGGATCGAAGATGATGTTGTCAATTCAACCTGTTTCCATAACGGATTGCTCTATGTGGGAACCGATTACGGACTTTCGGCTCTGGATTCCGGGTATAATT
>JAGCZE010000256.1 GCA_017960415.1 Lachnospiraceae bacterium | reverse complement strand
GCCGACAAGCCGTTTAAAGGCGCAGTTGTGGCGACGGATTCTCTTATCACTTTTGAACGGACCTCTTTCTATGATTCATTTAATGAGATAAAATTCCGCTTTGACGCTTCATATCTTGATATCAACGATACGGTACAGGCTACGATCACGGTCATCAGTGAGTTTGGGGAGGTGGATATTCCATTCTCCGCGAAATGTACCGTTCCGACGAGCCTTACTTCGATAGGACCGGCATCCGATCTTTTTCATTTTACCAGCCTTGCCCAGAGCAATTGGGCCGAAGCCAAGACTCTGTTCAAATCGGAAGAATTCCGTAACAATCTGAGCATTTACAATTCGGAATATGACAATATTTGCGAGACTCTTTTAAAGTCGGGCAATGTCAGCCTTGCCATGGATCAGTTCCTGATCTACACGCGCAAGAAGAAGCCTGTGCATATCACATGCGAGATACCGAGCCTGAATTTCGAAAATACCAGCGGGCTTGAAAAGCGCAGTATTGTCCTGCGCAGGGATACCTGGGGATATTCCCAGCTTGTTGTCGAGGTGTCGGGAGACTTCATGGAGCCCGAGCGCAACCTTATATTCTCCGAGGATTTTGTCGGAAATGAGTTTCGTCTTGAGATCACCGTAGACTCCGACAAGCTGCATGGCGGCACCAATTACGGATCGGTCTCGATCACAGGTATCGGTTGCGACATCATCGTGCCCGTAGTATGCAAAAACAGCGGCGGATCGATGAAAGAACGTCTTTCAAAACGCCGTAAGAGATATTATGAGATGAAGCTTGTCTCGAATCTACTTGAATTCAGGCAGGGCAAGCTTTCAAAGTCACGCTTTGCCCATGAAGAGGAGAAGGTGCTCGAGAGCCTGAAAATATATCGCGAGGAGACCACATTCGACAAACTCCTGCGGTGTTACATGATGTATGTGCAGGGCAAGAACCAGCAGGCAGCCGGAATTTTGAAGACTGTCAGCGGCAGTGAAAATGACATGTCCGACCGTGAATTTGCGATGGAGCTGTTTCTGGAAGCGGTTCTTGAGCCGGACAGTGCGGTAGGACTTGACGCGAAGGACAGACTTCGCGAGATGTACGACAGAACCGGCGATGCGCTGATCTTCCTTGCATGTATCGAGCTTGATACGAAGAAGCGTATTTCGCGCAGTGTGCGCTACAGCACACTCAAATCCTCACAGAACGGCAATGAATCCGCTCTTGTGCTGCTTGAGGCATCGAGGATCATCAATGAAGAACCCACGGTTATGAAGGATTTTGCCGGATTTGACCTGCGTGCGTTTTATTACGGGATCAGAAATAACATCCTTTCCAAGGACGCGGTCAGATTCGCGGCTTATCTGGCTGTTCGCAGCAAAGAACAGAACCGCCTGCAGGGGCGCGTTCTGAAGGTATGCTATTCGGAATTCAAATTAAAAGAGGTTTTGGAGGCTCTGTGCCGCCATGTGATCATGAGCGGCGATACGGGCAGCCGAAGCTACGATATCCTTGCGGAAGGTATCAAGGAGGAAGTGCCTGTAAACGGCATTTTCGAGCGCTGTCTGGAATTGTTTGACGATCCGCTCGGGAAGCCTCTTCCGTCAGAGATGACAGGCTATTTTGAGAACGGGCTCGAGGTGGCGGATGAACAAAAAGCGGCATTTTTCGCCAATGCAGTCAGGTTCAGATCGGGCGGGCGCGACAGGATCAGCGAGTCCATGCTCCGTTCGGCTGTGGACTTTGCGGTGGAGATGCTCGCCAGCGGCAGGCTCGACGACAATCTGGCTTATTTATACAATAATCTGCTGACAGAGAACGACTTAAGCGGCCGTGATGCTTCCGCGCTGCCCGAGATCATGTTCAAGCACCGTATACGTGCGGGCAATGCGGAATCGGTCATCATTTCCCATAAGGAACTTTCGCAGGAATAGGAATACAAGGTTACGGACGGGGTTGCTTACTGTGACATCTTTACCGGAGACGCGGTCATCCTTGCCACGGACGCCAGCGGCGGGCGCGTGGTGCTTGACAAGGCGCATCCCGAGAAAATGGTCACTTCGAACACTCTGATGCGGTTGTGTCTGACAGAATGTGCCGACAATGAGATGGTAAGCCTCTATTCGCTTGAATCGGCGAAATACCGCGGCGAGAGCCAGGAGATTACCGAGATCCAGAAGCGTATAGTTACGGAGACCAATCTCGATAAGCGCTTCAGACTGGAGTGTACCAGGGATCTGATAGAGTTTTATTATGATAATCTTGAAGGCGAGCAGATGGAGAAGCTCCTCGTAGGCCTTGACCTGAAGGAACTGAACCGCCACGACAGGGCAAGGATGCTCGGTTTCATGATACAGAGGGAACTGTACAGCCTTGCTATGCGCAATATGGTCCTGTATGGTTTTATGGGTGTTGATGTCAGAAGGCTTTCGGATATGGCCGAGAAGCTGCTGGAAACCCGTGATGAAGTCTGCGACGAACCACTGTTTACCGCGATATGCAGCTATGTTTTCTTCAGAAAGAACGGCTCTTTGCATGTTGCGGAGCGTGTGGCTGAAAAATACGACGGTTCCACCGAGAGTATGTACAGATTATGGCGTTCCGCCCGGGATATGAACGTCGATTGTACGGACCTTGAGGAGAGGCTGATCCACCAGATATTGTTCACACAGAGCGATATGAGCTTCGCCAATGAGGTATTCAGGCATTATTACGGTCATGGTACCAACAGGCGCCTGATCAGTGCGTTTCTGTCGTATTATGCATATAAATGTCTGGTCCTTGACCAGCTGGCCGAACCCGAAATGCTGGACATCATGCGTCATGAGCTGATGTATGATGACAATGAGATATGTACGCTGGCACTGTTAAAGGAACTTTCAAAGCTCAGGAGCTTCTCGGAAGCCAACCGTTCATTTGTTGAAAAGAAGCTTGAAGCTATGGTAAATAAAGGTATCGTGATGCCTTTCTTCAAGAATTTCGGCGACGGGATCAGGATCCCCGAGAGCATTCGCGAACGGCATTATGTCGAATATCATACCGACCCGAGTGCCTGCGTGAAGATCCATTACTGCATCAATGACAACGGCGCCGGTGATTACAAGGAAGCCCTGATGCGTGATATGGGATACGGTATTTTCGTCAGGGAATTCATGCTGTTCTACGGAGAGGTGCTCCAGTACTATATTTCCGAAGAAAAAGAGGACGATTACATCATTACCGAAAGCGGCGAGATCAGCATTGATCCTGAGCTGGCCGGAGGCGATGAGACCGGATACCATCAGCTGAACCTGATCATTACCGCACAGGAACTGAACGATCCGAAGACTATGGTCCGGCTGCTGGAGAATTATATAAAGAGCGATTATGTCGGCAAGACACTGTTCAAACCTATTATTTGAGAAGGTTGTACCGGGAAAGCCGATGTACGGGTAGTGACAAAAAAACGATAAATGAACTTTACCCTGAAAACAATCATGAAAAACAGAGAGGAGGTGCTGCATATGAATACGGATAAGGGGATCCTTGTCGGAATAGATCTGGATGACGATTATACGCAGATATGCTGCACCGGTGCAACGGGAGACCTGACTTCGGTCAGCCTGTCGAAGGATCCTCAGAAATTCAGGATACCGACGGTTCTCGGTGCGCTTTCCGGCTCTGCGGAGTGGCTGTTCGGAGAGGATGCCGCGGCAGTGGCGGACAGCGATACGGTGGTCAGGATCATGAACCTGCTGGAGCTTGCACGCAACGACCGCAGCATTGATATATTCGGGAGACTTTATTCGGCGGATATCCTGCTTGAAAGGTTTTTCAGGCGTCTGATCGTGGCTCTGAAGGAAAAAGTCGGGGCCGAGCGCGTAAGAGGCGTTGTAGTGACGATGAAGCACTGTGATGAGCTTCTGTGCAGGAACATCAGATCCGCATTTGAGCTGCTCGGCATCGATAATGCGAACATAAGGGTCATCACCCATCTCGAAAGCTTTATGTATTACGTCGTTTCGCAGAATT
>JAGCZE010000255.1 GCA_017960415.1 Lachnospiraceae bacterium | reverse complement strand
GTGATACTCGACGAGCCTTTTAAGGGGCTCGATGAAGAACTTAAAAAAGCCGTGATCGGATATGTGGATGACAAGATCGGAACTGCGCGACTGATCCTCGTAACTCATGATGAGGACGAGGCCCGACAGCTGTGCGGACGGATCGTGCGCATCCCGGAGGTATAAAAAGAAAGCTGCTTTATGAAAGCAGCCTTCTGAGTGACATGATATCGTCTTTTGCGGGCAGACCGGACGAGAAAGCCGAGGCGCTGCCTGCGCATACAGCGGTCTTTAAAGCGTCATCATAGGTACCGCTTTCCAGCCAGCCGTAGATAAAGCCTGCAAGCATCGCGTCTCCGGCACCTACGGGATTCACAACATTTCCGCGGGGGGCTTCACGCGTAAGAAGAGTGCCGTCCTCGCAAAGAAGCATAGCGCCCTCGCGGTCGAGAGATATAAGAACATTGCGCGCGCCCTTATCCTGAAGGGTGTGCGCATATTTTTCGGCGTCATTCATGCCTATATTCTTGGTGCTGAACAGTTCGCCCAGTTCCTCTCGGTTGGGCTTGATCAGGAAAGGACGGCTCTCCAGCGCGGAAAGCAGAAGAGGTCCGGTCGTGTCAACAACTGTAGTGATATTGCGGTCCTTCATACTGTCCAGGATGACACGGTAGGTATAATCGGGAAGGCCTGAAGGCACAGAGCCCGAAATGACCAGGATATCCCCTTCTTTAAGGGTCTGAAGACGGTCATTGAGCTGCTTTAAGTCATCCTTGCGGATGGCGGGAGCAGGTGCGTTAAGCTCGGTGGATTCCGAAGCCAGTACTTTTACATTGATACGGGAAAGGCCGTTCTTTAAGTGAATGAAGTCCGTATTATGACCATGCTTCTTCAGGATGTTCTCAATCTCATTGCCTGTGAAGCCGGCAACGAAACCCAGGATCGTATTTTCTACGCCCATAGAACGAAGAACTGCGGAAACATTTATGCCTTTGCCGCCCGGGTAAATGTGCGTTGTCTGCGCTCTGTTCATCTCACCGGGAGCGAGGTGCTTTATCTCCATTACATAATCTATTGAAGGACTGAAAGTAAGCGTATATACCATTCTGTGCGATTCCCCTGTTTCCATGTTACTATTATGCCGAGTCTTACGACGGTAAAAAATATACAGACATTATTCTATCAATCTCTATTCAGGTTGTAAAGGAGGTGCAGGCGTGCAGGATGGGTTTTCTCAAAACAATCAAACGGTTTTGTTTTGAGAAAATTTATCCGTTGCCGCCCGCGCCGTATTCGTGGTATTGTATTAGGAGAGTAATTCAATCTGCTTTTTAAGGGAGGAAAACTATGATCAAATTCAGTGAAATGCCTTACACCCGTCCCGATGTCGAAGCCCTGAAGAAGGCTCTGTCGGAGGCGACTGAGAAGGTTTTAAACGCGAAGAGCTACGCCGAGGTCCGCGAGACATTTTTTGATGTTCAGAAGATGACCGATGAAGCGATGTCACTCTTTTCTATCGCGAGCGTCCGCAACACTATGAACACGACGGACGAATATTATGACAAAGAGGTACTCTGGCTTCAGACAGAGACCGCGAAGATGATACCTCTGAACATTGCCTGGAACAAGGCTCTGACGGGATCTCCTTTCAGGAAGGATTTTGAGGCGGAGTTCGGAACCCAGCTGTTCAAGATGCTTGACGCATCGCTCCTCGTAGCGGATGAGAAGATCGTTCCCGAGAAGATCGAGGAAGGCGAGCTTACACAGGAATATTCGAAGACCGCGGCTCAGGCAAATATCGAGTTCAAAGGCGAGAAGCGCAATTTCTACGGCCTGCTCAAATTCATGGAGAGCACCGACCGCACCGAGAGAAAGGCAGCGTTCGAGGCCTGGGCGGCTCTGTACGAGCAGATCAGCCCGAAGCTTGACGAGCAGTATTCGAGACTTGTTGAACTGCGCGATTCTTCCGCGAAGAAGATGGGATTTAAGTCTTATACCGATATGGCCTACATTGAGCGCAGCCGTTTTGATTACACGCAGGAAGACGCGGCATGCTTCCGTGAGCAGATCCGCGAGATCGTAACGCCTGCGGTGGCGAAGATCCGCGAGAAGCAGCGCGAGCGCCTCGGCCTGGATAAGCTCAGATACTATGATGAGGCTCTGAAGTTCCCGGAGGGCAATGCGAATCCGATCGGAACCACACAGGAACTTGTGGACAAGGCGCAGAACATGTATCGCTCGATGAGCCCCGAAACCGCTGAATTCTTTGATTTCATGAAGGAATACAGCCTCTTCGATCTTGAAACGCGTCCCGGCAAGCATATGGGCGGCTATATGACGGCATTCCCGATCTATAAGGCACCCTTTATCTTCTCGAATTTCAACGGAACTTCCGCTGATGTGGACGTTCTTACACATGAGGCGGGACACGCGTTCCAGGGCTACATGGCGATGAGGAACATTCCCGTTAGCGATCTGTGCGGATCGACCGCCGAGATCAATGAAGTACATTCGATGTCGATGGAGCATTTCGCATATCCCTGGATGGAGTCATTCTTCGGGGAGAATGCCGAGAAATACAGGACCGCGCACCTGATCGGCGCGATCGAGTGCATCCCTTATCTCGTAAGCGTTGACGAGTTCCAGCACAGAGTTTACGCGAAGCCCGGAATGGACGCGATGGAGCGCAGAAGCGTATGGCGCGAGATTGAGAAGAAATACATGCCCTGGCGTGACTATGATGGGAATAAGTTCCTTGAGGAAGGCGGTTTCTGGATGCAGAAGCAGCACATTTTCCTCTACCCGTTCTACTACATCGAGTATGCGCTGGCCCAGATCTGCGCGTTCCAGTATTACGGCCGCATGAAGGAAGACAGGGCGAAGGCATGGGCAGATTATCTGAACCTCTGTAAGGCAGGCGGAACAAAGGGCTATTTTGAGCTCCTTCAGATCGGTAATCTGCTGAATCCCTTCAAAGAGGGTACGGTTGAGAAGGCGACCGGCCACGTGATCGATGAGATAATGAAGCTGTATTGATCTGCAGACAGATATAAAAAACTGTTAG
>JAGCZE010000254.1 GCA_017960415.1 Lachnospiraceae bacterium | reverse complement strand
GCCATATTGCCGTCTTCGGTAAAATTAAGCTTGAGAGGCATCTGATACTGGTTTTCGGGATCATCGCACAATCCGACCGAAATACTGAGTTCCCATTTTTCTTTTTGTTCGGACCAGCACCGATTCTGATCAAATCCGGCTTCAGCAATAGTTCGTAAGAGTATTTTCTCGCCAAGAACGGGTAACCACAGCGGTTGCTGCTTTACATAATTGCCTTCTTCGTAAATCTTTCCGAGATACTCAACAACCGCGTCTAGCTGCGTCTTTTCCTTGATCTCCGGCAACTTGATGCCCTTAAGCATTGAAGCGGCCAGGATCATATTACAGATTTCATCGGGATCCTTAATCTCTTCTTTAGCCGCAAGATAAAGCATGTAGAAGTTTCGCATCAGGCCCAGATTGAAATCCGAAACCGGAAGATCATAACCTTCCTGTGCCAGCACACCGAAAATGCGGGAAATAATTGTATCTTCGTTATCCGCATCCGGCGTAACCTTTTCAACGGTCTCTATAAGGTGTTTCAGCCATTTTCTGGTAATATTTTCTTTTCGCAGTGTCTTCAGGTGATTTCCGACGATCGCTGTCCTTCCGGTATTTGTGATTATCTTCGCAATATCCTGCTTCAGCGCACCTGCTTCTTCATCATATACCGCTCCGCTCCATCCGGACTGGAACTGTTCGTACAATTCATCATTTCCGACTTGCAGATAACCACGGCCGGCCTGAGTCAGGAATGCCGCATCAGGTTTATGCAGCATATCCATACTGTCCTGTTTATCCTGAACTCTCAGACAAAGCCTGAATTTCGTATTACTCCAGATATTGTCGTCTACGGTACCGCTCGGTTTCTGTGTTGCCAGTATCAGATGTACACCCAGGCTTCGTCCAACCTGTGCAACACTGATAAGCTCCTGCATAAACTCGGGCTCTTCACGCTTCAGCTCCGCAAACTCGTCGATGATAATGAAAAGATGCGGCACCGGAAGCTTTGCTTCTCCGTTCTTGTACAGTCTGGTATATGCATTTATGTTGTTTACACCGTTTTGGTTGAATATCATCTGCCTGCGGGTATTTTCGCTCTTTATGGAAACCATTGCACGGCGCACCTGGTTTCCCGACAGGTTTGATATCTGTCCCAGAACATGCGGAAGATCCGAAAACAGATTGCCCATTCCGCCGCCCTTAAAGTCGATAATGAAGAAACCGACATCATCAGGGCTGAAATTCAGCGCCAAAGACAAAAGATATGTCTGTAATGTCTCTGATTTTCCGGAGCCTGTTGTTCCCGCTACAAGTCCGTGAGGACCATGGTATTTTTCGTGGAGATCCAGATAGCACATCTGTCCGCCTGACTTAACACCGATCAGCGCACGCATGCTTTCGTAAATCCTGTTCTTTCTCCACCTCTCTTTGACATGTAACTCCTCAAGGGTATTAACTCCATACATTTCAAAGAAAGTGATGGAAACCGGGATCTCACCGCCGATCTCCGACTCATTCAGCTCAACATTGGCGAGCTTGTGTGATAACTGGGCCAAAGCCCTGTTATCGGTATGATCCATTTTTATGGCAACTCCTTCGTTCACGCCATATTGCAGATCAATAATACCGCTGTATTTGTCATCATTCTGAATGATCTTTTCACACTGATTGGGAAGTCCGGCTGCTCTCTCGGCCAATACAAGCGTTGTAAATCCAAGCTTTCTTTCTCCGTAAAGGTATTTTGCCAGCAGTTCGCCCTCAAGCAGAGATGAATCCTCTACGATAACAACATAGTGAGGTAAAAATGTTCTGTTTTCCCTCTCCGAAGACCCTTCGCTGCGCTGTCTCAGTATCTGCGTCAGCTCATAGCATACATCACTGGCTTCCTCCCTGCTCAGGGAGATATATCTGAATTTCTTATCGGGTGACCACACATGAGGGAACCAGCTTAAATAATCCCATGTCTCCCTTCCGTCACTGTTTTCACCTGCGGAGATCAGTGCAATCTTAACCTCTGTGTAGGAGTTGAGCATCGTAAGCTGTGCGATCAGGTTCTGAATAACCTGAAAAGCCCCCCGTTTCCTGTCACCGCCGACAATACCGATAAGATTATCCGCCAGAAGATCTGCTCCCACCGGAACATCGATCAAAGTCGAATAGCTGTCTTTGATAAACTTGGGCTTATCCGCAAGCGTATCTATGGACATTGTAAAACGTTCTTTGGGTATGCCAATCTCAACCTGAAAAGGAATATTTCCGACTCCCAGACGGTGATAGAGAAAGTCAAAATGTTTTGGATTCCTCTGCCACAGGGTTTCCGGAACATCATTCCACCTGATTATCGCATCCGAATCAGGATACCTGTCTTTAAGTATCCTTGTATTGCTCATATATTTATCTTTAATCTCATCGGTGCATTTCATCAGATAACCGCTGTAGGCATCGAATCTCTTGGTTTCTTCCTCTTTTGCTCTTTTCTTGGCAAAACGCATGTTGTTGATCGCCCAGAAAGCTGCCAGTATACCGGATGATGCTGCAGTAATGATTCCCGTAAACATGAAACTTCCGCCCGCTGCGCCGCTGCTTCGGGAGCTTAAGATCGCCATTCCGCTTCCAAGAAGCATCGGAAGCATCATCGTAAATGATGGACCGACAAGATTAAACAAAGGAGTTTCATTTTCTTCCTTTGCCTGCGGCGGCATTTCTATTTCAACCGGCTCGGTATTCAATTTTTCTATACTTCGGGGTGAACGGTGGAAAAACTGTTTTTCGGGGACTTCGTCCTTTTTTGAAGATTCGTCGCCCTTTTGAGAGTCATTGGAATAAAGCTCGGCTTTGTCGAGCTTGATCAGATATTTATTGTTTATGGACAGATTATCATATCTGTTGATAGCAATAGCATTGCCCAAAAAAACTATCTTCAGACCCCATACTGCGATAACATCCCCAAATTCCAGAACCTTCTCGTTGTCAACACGAATTTCGTTAACAAAACTGCCATTGGGTCCTTTCTGTTTTAATATCCAGGAAGTTCCCTGTCTGATCAGCTCGGCATGATACCCCGATACTATGGCCCTGCCGTTGAATAAGTGTGTAACCTGAATATCATTATCCGGCTTGCTGCCGATCCTTAACAGATCATTTCCGGTAAGTACATACTTGTCATATACACCGAAAAAACTGTCCCTGATGTTAACAGTGACTGCAATAACTTCTTTATTCTTCTGTGTAGTGATCAGAAAGTTCTGACCATCCTGCAACGGTTCCTTACAATATTTCTTACCCTCTGCAAGGATTTCGTTGTTTTCGTCTATGAAATACCATTCATTGTCAATATTCTCAAGCTTCAGAATATAACTGTTCTTAAGATTAAAGACATTAGAATCCAGAAAAATACGCTCTTCCTGGTTCTTTCCAGCCGAAAGCATATGCTCTTTATATGTCCGCTGGGTATAAATTGTAAGTGTAGTCCCCAAACCCCTTAACCTCCGGATCCGTTTATTTTCACGTTTGTCATCAAACCAGAGTAAACCTGAACAAAACTCCTTCACAATTCAGCACATCGCCTGACCGAAGCTTGACAGCGTCGCCTTCTATTGTCATTTTTTTTGAGCCGCGACGCAGCTCAGCTGTAATACCGCTATCAGATACAATACAATATGCGTCCTCATAGTAGATTATGCGAAACAGAGATTCAACATTTTCCTTGTCTCCAAATACGCCGCATTTACCGAATTGTTTTCCGATAACAATGGTTTTGTCGCTTCTGAAAATATATTTTTCTTTGGAAATCTTACTTTCTTTTTCAATCTGTAGGGAGGGGGTATCATCTTTGGAAGTGTCATCATTCTCAGCCTTATAGGTAACCTTATAAGGTTTGTATTCATCCTGTTTGACCGCTTTTTCGGTCATAGGATTTGCAAGAGCCGCTTTTAACGATTCATCCCTTCGCTGTTTCGAAGCTTGATATTCCTCTTCTTTGTGCTTTTTTTTCTTTGAGATAAGACGTGTGACCAGAACTATCAGAGCTACTGCAGCTACGGCCACGATTGCGATTATAACTTTTCCCATAATTGGATCTTCTCCGGCGTGTCAGAAATAATTTTACACATTTTTCATTTTATAGCCTGTATTGGAATATTTCAACTGTTTTTCTCTGTCCCCGGTCAATTTTTTGTTCAAAATATATGATGTTTGCTCTGTTACTCCAACCTTTCATATATTCTGTTCACGATTGTCTTTTTTCTTTTCCTGAATATGACTTCCGACAATATCAGGAGCACTCCCGAGACGCCGGCAACAATATAACCGATCATTTCCATCATCTGTCCTGACATTTGCGATCATCTCCTTTCACCTGCTCAACCATCCACTGCTCTCAAGATCCGCATAAATGCGGTCCAAACCGTCCATTTCCATATCATCCTTTACAGGTATTGCGTTATATGCTTCTTTTGCCCTATCATAGTAAGAACCGAATTCCGTATAATCGCGTTCCTCGACATCCTTTGCCGATTCTATCTCGGCACAGGTCAGCGCATAGAGAAGATAGACCTTATAGTTGCCCGAATAGTGCTGTTCCATCTGTCCGAGCGTTTCCAGCGCTTTGTCGAAATTGCCCTGGCGCCGGTAAATGTTACATATGTTCTCATATGTCGTCATAGTTCCGTAGCCGGTTTCAATGACGCTGCTCAGAGCATTGACCGCCCGGTCATCATACCTGGTATCATGCGTCATCAGATACGCCTCGTTACAGTAGGTTACGAGATTTTCGTACAACTGAAGGCGATACTTTACAGGAAGCTTGTTGGCAGTATTTTCGAACAAGGAGATCCTTTTTTCAATCAATCCGTTTAAACTCGAAGTATCTTCACTGTTTATATGCCGTATTACCCTGTCATATGCCCTGCCGGCACCGATGCATGCCCTGAAGCTCAGATAATCTTCTGATGTTTCAGACAAACAATCTTGGAAATTCACAAGAACCGTTTCTGCTTTTTCTTTATCGTCAATTCCCTTGGTAAGCTCCCTCAGACCTATTTCACCCTGTGTAAGCAGCAGAAGATCATTTTCGACACCTGCCCGGCGTGCCTTCTGCAGTACTTCGTCGCTCTCCTGCTCTTTCCCGAGTCCGGCCAATGTTATCGCATAATCTATATATACATTTGCGTTTGTATCATTGTATTCAATACTGTTTTCAAATGCATTGGCTGCTTCTTCGAGGTATCCCAGCTCGTAATAACAGTTGCCCAGAAGCTGATACATATTTGCCTTTGTACCGTTGTCATATTCTATGGCCGCTTCCTGAAGGCAATCAAAAATATATTCAGCACCTTTTCCGTAGCTTCCGTTTTTGTATAACAGCATTGCTCTCTGAAGATATGCGTCTTCTCTCTCGGGAAGCAGATCTGTGGCTTTATTGTATATCCTGTCAAATTCTTCCGGAACTGCGGGTTCAGCACTTTCAGCCCCGATTACGACTTCAGATGCAGAACTTATTGTATTATCTTCAATTTCCTCCCGAATACTTTCCAGCTTGTCTATCAGTTCTTCGTACCGATCCTGTTTCTCGATCGTTTTCTGCTTTCCGCCTTCCCTTACAAGCACAATTCCTGCTATGATGCCGATCACCAGCAGTATTCTGAAAATAGCTGTCCTGACGATCAGACCTCTGTAGCGCTTATCCTTCTTGTATATCTGGTCGATCGCTTTCAGCATTTCTCCGCCGTTTTGAAATCTGTTATTTGGATTAAGCTGAAGCGACTTGTTCAGGATATAAACAAATGCCTCACTGACGTTGGATTTGAGCGCTTCCGTCTTGCTCCTGTCATAAATATGACCGGTAAACATGTGATATATTGTCGCACCCGCGCTATAGACATCCGACCGCTTGTCAATCGGTATTTCAAGCTTTATCCCGTAAGACTCCGGGGAATTATCCTGTGCTTTCTGATTTGACGCGCCGCCTGAAGGGTTACGGCCATCCTGCGAAAGAGAACGTCCGGGCTCATTTTCATCAATCAATATCTCCGTTCCGTTCTTTCCTGTCGGAACCGGAGCAGAACCACGAGGAGCCGTTTGGCCTTGGGACCCCAGCTCATCCGTATCATCAAACAATTGGAAAGTTGAAACATATCCACCGTTTTCTCTTGAATCTTCGATCAGGCGTTCCGTAACGGTTTCACCGGATAATCGTTCAGTCATCGGTTTTACAGTATTTCCCCTTGTCCGGCGGATCTCTATGATCTTCTCGGCCAGAGCCATAAAACCTTTTTCCTGCTCCGGAGAACCGTAACCCGGTGTAAACCCCGTAGTACACGCCCGACCTTTATCCGACACGCCCGAAATATTGAAATCTATCAGACAGAGATTGCCATCGGGCGTGATCATAATATTATCCGGCTTAATGTCACCGTGAATAATCGGGATTTTCTGCGAATGCAGATGATCGACCGCCTGAAGCAGCAGCTTGGCATACTTATAGACTTCTTTTGAAGTGAATTTGTAACCTCTTTTGAGCATGCTTCCGACAGATTCCCCGTCTATGAAATCCATAACGGTGTATGCTTTCCCATTATCGATAAAGAAGTCGTACACCTGGGGAAGATTCGGATGGTGCAGATCTTTCAGGATGTCCACTTCGGCCCTGGCCTTGGCCTCGCTGACGACCAGCTTGGATTCCTTGATAACCACGGCCTTGCGAAGGTTTTTATGGTATGCCTTTACAACCACACCATACCCGCCTTCACCGAGGCGCTCACCTATTTCATAAGTCCGGACAAGTTCCGGAATATTGGAAAAATCGGACATATAACTACCTTCAATCAATACTTATATTTTTTATCCTTTTGGGCCTTACTTCCAAACCCCCTGCAACTCCCCGTTACCGTTATATTTGTACTCAACGCGGCTGCCTTCCTCATCGGTCTCGTACAGATCGTACCATTCAAGCCTGCCGTCGGAACTATATCCGGAATATTTGGTCAGATTGCCGTACTCGTCATATTCCCGGGTCTGGTATGATTGAAGCTTCAGTTCACCGGTTTCGTCCGCATAATAAAAATTCATTTTTATCTCTCTGCCGGCATCATCATAAAAACTCTCTTCTTTTCTCGTCAATCTGTTCCCGTTAGCGGCATCATATGTCAGTCTGTAGCTTAATCTTCCGTTTTCATCATAGAAATATTCCTCATAAAAGTTTATTTCTCCGTTAAGATCATAATGCCTTGCCTGAACGGTCCGGCCGTTTTCCTTGATGTGTTCGAGTTTTCCTACAGCTCCGTCGGTATTACTCCACCAATAGTTTACATCCATGTTTTCATCATGAGAAAGATCGACATGTGAATTCTCTGTTCCGTCGGGATTGTAATCAGTCACTCCTGTCTGTCTGCCGTTCAGATCATACGTAAACTCATGCCAGAACACAATATTCCCACTGGCATCATAATAGGTGCTCTTAAGCCTCCTGCCCCTGGAATCCGAAACATCGCCTCTTTGGAGCATCTCGATCTTCTCAAGGAACCTGCTGTCCCCGGTCAGATCATAATACTCCTGCGCTTTTGCCAGAGCGGTTTCGTAATCACGCTGTCTGATATAAACCTCGACAATGCCCAGCAGTGCCTCAACATCCTTGGAATCATCCTCTACCGCATCTTCATAAACCTCGAGAGCTTTGTCATATTCCATGCTTTCAAGGAATGCCTCACCGGCATCGGCACCCGGTGTACCGTTATTTCCGCCCGCGCCATTGCCCGTTTCGCCGGCGTTTCCGTTTATATCATTACTCTGCCCGGCGGCATCATCACCCTGCGTACCCCCAAGCAATTTCGACAGAAAGCTCTCATCCGATTCGCCATTTTTAACTTTTTTGAGCTTATTTTTGATCCTGTCCTGATCCTTGTTCCTGACCTTATCCCGGGCTTTCTTCAGCAAATCGATTGCTTCTTCGTCCATACCGGCTTCCACATATGTCTCCGCCAATTCGATATACAGGTCGGCATTTTTCGGATCGATGCGGATAGCAGCCTTGTAAGCAATGATAGCCTGCTCATAATTCAGTTCGGAAACATACTTTCTTGCCAACTCCAATTTCTCGGCCACGCGCTTTTTCGTAATGCTTGAACGAGCCACAACAATACCTGTGGCTATAATAGCTACCAAGACAACAGCCGCGGCGATTATCGCCCATATCGGAAATCTCTTTTTCTTTGTAACCGCATTTTCCAAGCTGTTATTCTCTGCCATATTCCCCCACCTTTTTGTCTCCGAACAGTTCCCTTATATTCGGTCTGTCAACCCTTTTAGTTTACAGGATATTACAATATGCCACATTCGATAAAATTTTATCACACGCTGTTATACAATACAATCTCGAAAATATATTGATAAAAGCCGTATAAAATCGCATTTTTCACACAAAAAAACCGACTCCTGAGTATCCCAGAAATCGGTTTCTATTGCTTAATTACCTAAATAATTCCTATCCCAATATTCTTCATACATATGGTTCACCGGTGTAATGCGGTCCCGATTGGCATCATATCGGAAAACTTCCCAGAAATAGCCGTCTTCCTGCGGTACGTAGAATACATACGCCGGAGCGGCGCTGTTGCCGAGATAAACCTGGACTATGGCCTGAGAGTTCTTTAATTGTTCACGGTTGTTGTGTGAAAAATTATATATGCCAAAAATGTATTCTCCGGGCCTCTTGGAATAGATTGTCGTTGTTTCGGGGCCGTACGAATCGGTATCGTCCAGATCGAGGTCTACTATCCTTTCGCTGTCTTCGCTGTCGATAAATATTCTGT
>JAGCZE010000253.1 GCA_017960415.1 Lachnospiraceae bacterium | reverse complement strand
TTTTCTTCATTATTATTATTTTCCCGTTTATTTTCCTGTTGATATATCTTACTAACAATCTGATTATATCGCAACAAAATTACCGCCCGACCTTATGAGATCGAGCGGCATCTGTTTTTTGTAGAGGTGACCCAATGTGAATGCATGTCCGATTCTGCGGAGAATCGAACTCCTGTCATAGTCGGATTTATTCAGTATTATATGTTCCAACGTTCATGCCGACAAACTCGAATTTGTCATGCTTTAATTACTTGTATGAATATACAATTTCGTCATTAGCAGTATTAATGCCTCCTGCTTTTTCATAACATCTACAAGCAGAGATATTACTCTTATTTGTTATCAAAAACATTTTCCTGCAGCCAATGCTTTTTGAATGCGAACTAATATATTTTACCAATTCCGTGCCATAGCCATGGCTCTGGTATTTTTCCATTATATCAATAGCATGTAAATAAAAATCCTTTATTCCATTGGGTTTAAGCAATACATATCCAAATGCAAAACCAACTATAATATCATTTTCTTTAGCAATATAACCATAGGTATTCTTTTCCTCCAAAAACGAATTAAGAATACCCTCATCATATTTGGTATTTTCATCATCTACGAAATATTTCATCAACTCAATATCTTGCTTTTCGAACAATTTATACTCCATAATATACCTCATCAAATTCCGATTTGTTATCGTCTATAAAACTATTGATTATCTATACCACAGGATCTGGTTATCTTATACTCCCATTGCTGCTTTAAACAATACTTCCATGATTACAAAACTTATGATATTTATGATCAGCATTATGGGGAAGAGAATTTCATCCGGTGGAGCTAATTCCTGTTTCTTTATTGTCCAAATATACAAGATCGATAGGATGATCGTTGATATGTATGGAATAAAGAAACATCTCAAAAGAAGAATAAATGTCACTATCGGATTGAATATATACATAATAGGAAAATACAAAACAGTGTGAAGGACGTAGATGATTCTTATCGTCCTCAGACCGGTAGATTTTATGTCGTTCGTTTCTATCGGCTCATTATTCTCCATATACTTTTCTTTCTCACTCATAGCTGTTTCCAACCCTTAAATTTTCAGATGCACTGAAACCAATGCAACGTTATACTGATTATATATTTCTTACTAACAATCTGATTATATCATAACGAAAATACCGCCCGATCCATGCAGATCAAGCGGTATCTGTTTGTTTTTGGTGGAGGTGAGCAGAATCGAACTGCTGTCCGAAATCATATCCTCCGGGACGTCTCCGGGTGCAGTCAGTGATTGGAGTATTCCCCTCTCTGCGAAGCCCGCTGACAGGCGGCAGGTCCGGTAGCTTCATGGATACGACATGAGGTCAAAGCTTTCCGCATGAAGTTTCCCTGTTTAACCTCTGACAGGTAAGGTCTGCAAGTGGCGTCCTGCTCTTCCCTGCAGATCAGGAAGAAGGACGGTAGCTAAAATCAAGCTGCTACGAGCATTGTGTCGTCTGCAATTACTTGCAATTCCCGTTTTTTAAGGAGGCCAACGAGAATCCTCCACCCGCTTTCCCGGTCTCAACAACCCCGTCGAAACCAGTACACCCCCATATGTGACACTCATATGTGTGTGATATTTCAATATACAGGCGAAGATAGTACTTGTCAATAGAATTGCAAATAATCAAGCAGGAATCGTTCAAATGGTATTTCCTGCTTAATTTTCCCGGAAAACGCAGAATCTGCCTCAAATACAGAGAACGGATTCCCAATAGATCATTCGTTCCACTTATAAAGGGCGGCGTAAACACCGTTTTTCTTCATGAGTTCCTCATGGGTCCCGCTCTCCTCGATACCGTTCTCGGTGAGAACGAGTATGCGGCCGGCATTGCGGATCGTAGAAAGACGGTGGGCGATGACGAGGGTAGTCCTGTCTTTTGCAAGACGCTCGAGAGACTCCTTGACTATGTTCTCACTCTCGTTATCAAGAGCACTGGTGGCTTCGTCGAAGATCAGGATCGGCGTATTCTTAAGGAAGACACGCGCGATGGAAAGACGCTGCTTCTGTCCGCCCGAGAGCTTGATGCCACGCTGGCCGATATCGGTATTGTAGCCGTCGGGAAGCGACATTATAAAGTCATGGGCATTGGCGAGTTTGGCTGCATCTATTATCTCCTCTTCGGATGCACCCGGGCGGCCGTAACTGATATTCTCCATTACGGTACCGGCGAACAGGTATACATCCTGCTGGACTATACCGATATTGTCACGAAGGCTCTTGATCTTCAGGTCGCGGATATCTTTGCCGTCGATCCTGATGGCGCCTCCCGTGACATCGTAGAATCTGGGGATCAGGCTGCACAGTGTGGTCTTGCCTCCACCCGAGGATCCCACAAGAGCCACATAGGATCCGGCGGGGATATCCAGGTTGATGTGGCGTAGCACCCTGTGGGCCGTATCTTTGTATTTGAACGAGACGTCGTCAAACTCGATGTCTCCTCTGACGTCTTGAAGGTCGACTGCATCCTCACTGTCGGTGATATCGGGCTCGACATTGAGGATCTCGACAAATCGCTCAAAGCCCGTATAACCGTTCTGGAACTGCTCGGTAAAATCGACAAGGGTCCTGATGGGATCCGTGAAGATATTGATATAAAGAAGGAACGTGACAAAGTCGGTAACGTTGACATAGCCGTCGAGCATGAGAAGGCCGCCGCCGATAATGACTGCTATGTTTATCAGCATCGTAAACGCGGTCATTCCGGAATGGAACGCTCCCATGTACTTATAACTGTTACGTTTCGCCGCGAGGAAGGCGTCATTGCCGGAGGCGAACTTACTGTTCTCGATCTCCTCGTTCGCGAAAGACTTGACCACGCGGATACCTGAAAGGTTATCCTCTATCTGCGTGTTGATATCCGCGATCTTCTTTCGGTTCTCCCTGAATGCGGCGCGCATCTTCCTGTTCAGGATAAATGCAAATATGAACATGAACGGCACAAGGATAAAAGCCGCGAGGGTAAGATATCCGCTGATACCCATGAGTATTATGAACGATCCGATGATCTTGATGACCGAGATCACGATATTCTCCGGGCCGTGATGCAGGAGCTCGGTGATCTCGAACAGGTCGCTGGTGATCCTGCTCATGAGCTGTCCGACCTTCTGGTCGTCAAAGAAGGAGAATGAGAGTTTCTGGTAATGGCCGAAGATCTCCGCTCTCATATCGTATTCCATTTTCGCGCCCATGACGTGTCCGACATAGGAGATGAAATAGTTCGATCCGAACTGGGCAGCCACAAGAACGACCAGAATGATCCCCAGACCGATAATGCTCTCCTTCGAAAGCGAATGCTGCCCTGAAGTCAGGTCGGATGTTATGTATCTGACGACGATCGGGAGAACAAGAGCAATGGCGGAAGCCAGGATCGCAAAGAAAAGATCCAGCAGGAAGATACCGATATACGGCTTATAGTAACTGACCATACGCTTAAGGTTACTGCCCATTTTCCGCCCCTCCGAAAAATTATTTACCGATTATACACTTTCTGATTTCACAAAGGAATACCGCTTTTGGATCCCAGGGCTACTGTATAATGCAGGCATGATACGTTTATCATTTCTGACTACGGAACTGCTATTCGCGGCGATCTGGATCATCGCCAGAGCCGCTGTCTGCACTGTAAGGCGTACGGTGGACTGGAAACAGGAGGCGCTTCAGTTACTGATGTTCATCAACCTGGCGGTCATGATAAGGTTCATTTATTTCCCGAGGGAGTACCTCCTTGATCTGCGTATCGGGCTGCAACCGTGGAATCTCCGCTACAACCTTATCCCTTTCGTAAACATGTGCGATTATGCGAGAGTATATGACGCATTCCGCAACATCGCCGGCAATATCGCGATGTTCGTTCCTACCGGCATCATCCTTCCGCTCGCTTATAAAAATATCGATACGTTCCGCAAGACCATTCTGGCCGGATTTCTCCTGTCGCTTGCGATAGAACTGTCGCAGCTGCTCACAAGGCGTGTGACCGACGTAGACGATCTGATCCTGAATACTGCAGGTGCAGCAGCCGGATATATCATATATGCATTGGTCAGGCGTATAATCAGTAAAAAGACAATAAGGAGAGATCTATGATAGAACTTCGGAAAGTAAGACTTGAGGACCGCGAGCTCCTCTGGAACATAAACCAGAAATATCTTTA
>JAGCZE010000252.1 GCA_017960415.1 Lachnospiraceae bacterium | reverse complement strand
TTATGCGGGAATGCGTGCCGGTGACAGGCTCAAAACCTCGATGATCAACGAGTATACCTACAGGGAATTCTTCAGGTCCTTGCTGGAACAGGGAAAGGACGTACTGTTTCTGGATATGTCCCAGAAGATGTCGGCATCTTATGCCAATTCTGTTGCCGCGGCAGACAGTATCAGGGAAGAATTTCCGAATAACAGACTGTATGTGATGGATACCTACTGTATATCGGGCGGACTCGGTCTTCTTGTCAAGAACATCGTAGAGATGGCGGAGAAAGGTGCCGGATTCGATGAGGTGATCGAATGGGGAGAGCAGAATAAACTGAAGATCGCTCACAGATTTACCGTAGATGATCTGAATTACCTGAAGGCCGGCGGAAGAGTTTCGAACGCTGCGGCCCTGGTCGGCACGATCCTGGATGTGAAGCCGGTCCTGTTTGTTCCGGATGGCGGAACGCTTGATGTGGTAAAGAAAGTCAGAGGACGCAAGGCTGCTCTGAATACGATCATCAAGAGTGTACTGAGCGATCTGTCAAGGATCACGACAAAAGGAATGCGGATCGATATCCTTCATGCTGATTGCATAAAAGACGCCGAAACCGTTAAAAATGCACTGCTCGGGGAACATCCCGACATCGGGGAGATCAATATATCGTCGCTGGGTGTTACGATAGGCGCACACTGCGGTCCCGGACTGCTGACGGTGTTCTATCTCTGCGACAGAAGAGAGCCGATGTGATAAAAGAAACAGTTTATACTGCATTACCTGTATTCAAAAATATTTATTATTTGACTATACCACCGTACCCGGTTACTCGGAACGGTGGTATTTTTTGAGATAAATGAACTGTGTCCGCAAGATGTTTTATAAGCACAGCCAACGGCTGCATGCAGGCTCGATAAAAAAGACTCGCTTTTTTGTACAGTATGTGATATAATGGACAATGAATATTATGGTCTGAGGCTGTAAAGACATAGGATCGTTTACTTATTATTTTCGAGAGGGCGCGGTATGACTGACATACAGCAAGTTTACAGAGCGATTTCGGATCTGGCAGAGTATGGGATCACGAAGGGGCTGATCGGAGAAAGGGACAGGGTTTATACTGTCAACAGGATACTTGAGAGGCTTCATACGGATCATTTTGAAGACTGCGGCAAAAGCGGGCAGCTTCCGCCTTTGGAAGAGATTCTTAAAATACTTCTCGATCATGCCTGTGAGAAGGGACTGATCGAACACGATTCCGTAGTATACAGGGATCTGTTCGATACGGAGCTGATGAATTGTCTGACTCCGAGGCCCGGAGAGGTCGCCGAACGGTTTGAGAAGCTTTATGCCGTTTCACCGAAGGAAGCCACGGACTGGTATTACGGACTCAGCAAGGCTACGGATTATATCAGGACATACCGTATAGCAAAGGATATCAAGTGGACGGTTCCGACCGAATACGGCGAACTGGTCATTACGATCAACCTTTCGAAACCCGAAAAGGATCCCAAGGCGATCGCGGCAGCACTGTCAGCGGGACAGTCCGATTATCCGAAGTGCCAGCTGTGTTGTGAGAACGAGGGCTATGCCGGAAGGGTCAACCATCCCGCAAGGGCCAACCATCGTATCATTCCTGTCACGATCAACGATACACCGTGGTTTTTGCAGTATTCGCCGTATGTTTATTATAATGAGCACTGTATAGTGTTTAATTCGCAGCATACACCGATGAAGATCGACCATGCCGCATTTGATAAGTTGCTGGATTTCATCAGGCAGTTTCCGCATTACATGGTCGGATCGAATGCCGACCTGCCCATAGTCGGAGGCTCGATACTTACACATGATCATTTTCAGGGCGGTAATTATGAATTCCCGATGGCCAAGGCCGGGATCGAAGAGAAGATTGCGATCAACGGCTTTGAGGATATAGAGGCCGGAATACTGAAGTGGCCGATGACGGTTATACGCATTGCGGGCAGCGATCCCGGAAGGATGGCTGACTGTGCGGATCACGTACTGAAAGCCTGGAGAGAGTATTCGGACGCCGACGCATTTATCTATGCGTACTCGAAGAGCGATACCGGGGAAGCGGTAACGGACGCTCCGATCGATTATGAACATCACGGAACGGGATACATACCTCACAACACGATTACTCCCATAGCGAGGATGCGTGACGGCAGGTATGAGATGGATCTTGTGCTCCGCAACAATATTACCACCGATGAACATCCGCTGGGCGTATTTCACCCGCATGCGGAACATCATCATATCAAGAAGGAAAATATCGGACTGATAGAAGTCATGGGTCTGGCTATACTGCCTGCAAGGCTGAAGAAGGAGATGGCCGGGTTGATCGAATGCCTGACAAAAGGCACCGACACCGCAGCCGATCCCGAACTGGCCAAGCATACCGACTGGATCCGTATGATAAGAGATAAATATACACCTGAAGAACTGAAAGAGTCTGAGAGAGCCGGGGCGGTCCTGAAAGAAGAGATCGGACTCGTTTACTCTGACATCCTGCAGCAATGCGGCGTCTTCAAAAGGGACGAAAACGGCAGAAGAGCTTTCAGACGTTTTATTGAGGTATTGTAAGGAGAATATCGATAATGAAGGAAAAGCTGATAAAAGCATTTACTGAGAAATTCGGGGAAGGCGGAGATATCAGGCTGTTTTTTGCGCCGGGCAGGGTCAATCTGATCGGCGAACATACCGACTATAACGGAGGACATGTTTTTCCCTGTGCGCTGACCATAGGTACATATGCTGCGGTCAGGGAACGTAAGGACAAGACTGTTCGGTTTTATTCTATGAATTTTGAGGAAAAGGGTGTTATTGACATTGATCTTTGCAATGCCCTCAAGCCCTCGGAAGCACTGAACTGGGTCAATTATCCGGCAGGTATCATCTGGGCATTTGCGGAAAAAGGGATGATATGCCCCAACGGATTTGATATTGTTTATTTCGGAACCATACCAAACGGCTCGGGTCTTTCGTCTTCGGCATCCATCGAGGTGCTGACGGGTTATGTGTTAAAGAGCCTGTTCGGTTTTGATGTTACGAACCGCGATCTGGCGCTCATCGGCCAATATTCGGAGAACAGGTTCAACGGAGTCAACTGCGGTATCATGGATCAGTTCGC